>JBEITC010000044.1:0-14634 GCA_040375075.1 Planctomycetota bacterium
CTGCGGGCGCTCGTGGGCGTCCACGAGCGGCGGGGCGGGACGATCCAGGTCGCCCGCGCGGCGTTGCGCGGGGGCGGGCCGGCGGCGGCCGCGGCGGCCGGGCTCGTGCTGCTGCCCGAGGACCGCAAGGCGCAAGGCCTCGTGCTCGGCATGACGGTGCGCGAGAACCTGTCGCTGCCGACGCTGCGCCGCCGTGGCGCCTTCGTCGATCGCGCGTACGAGCAGGCGCTCGCGCTCCGCTCGATCGCCGAGCTCGGCGTCGCCGCCAGCGGGCCCGAGCAACCGGTGGGCACGCTCTCCGGCGGCAACCAGCAGAAGGTCGTGCTCGGCAAGTGGCTCGCGGCGGCGCCGAAGGTGCTGCTGCTCGACGAGCCGACGCGCGGCGTCGACGTCGGCGCGCGCGCCGAGATCTACGCGCGGCTGCACGCGTTGGCCGCCGAGGGACTCGCCGTGGTCTTCGTCAGCTCCGACCTCGAGGAGGTCCTGGCGCTGGCCGACCGCGCCCTCGTGATGCGCGGCGGCGCGGTGCGGGCCGAGTTGGCCGGCGACCGGCTGACCGAGCGCGACGTCATGCTGGCGGCGACGAGCATGGAGGCGGGATGAAGAAGCTCATCGGCATCGCCGCGCTGCTGCTGGTCGTGGCCGCGATGACGGCGTGGCGCTCGTTCGATCCGGAGACCGGCGAGTACGTGTTCCTCTCGGCCTACAACCTCGAGAACCTGCTGCAGCGCATCGGCCTGTTCGGCGTGCTCGGCTTCGCCGCGGCCTTCGTCATCGTCACCGGCGGCATCGATCTGTCGATCGGTTCGGTGGTCTGCGTCGCCGGCTGCGTGCTGCCGTGGCTGCTCAAGGACGTCGGCCTCGGCGGCGGGCTGGCGATGGCGATCACGCTGGCGCTCTGCGCCGCGATCGGCCTCTGGCACGGCGTGCTGGTGGCGTGGCTCGGGCTGCAGCCGTTCGTCGTCACGCTGTGCGGGCTCCTGCTGTACCGCGGCTGGATGCGCGGCTTCAGCGACGACCAGACGATGGGCTTCGGCGACGCCGCCGAGGGCCTGCGCTGGCTGGCGACCGGCAAGCTGCCGCTGACGGATTCGTTCGGGCTGCCCGTCCCGCTGCTCGCGCTCGCCGCCGTCGCCAGCGCAACGTGGCTCTTGTGGACGCGCACGGTCTGGGGCCGGCACCTGTTCGCGCTCGGTCGCAACGAAGAGGCGGCGCGCTTCGCCGGCGTGCCGACGCGTCGCCTGACGACGCTCGCCTACGTCGCCTGCTCGCTGCTGGCCGGCTTCGGCGGCTGCTTGTTCGTGCTCGACGTCAACTCGGCGCAGGCGTCGAGTTTCGGCAACTTCTACGAGCTGTACGCGATCGCCGGGGCGGTGCTCGGTGGCGTCGCGCTGCGCGGCGGCGAAGGCCTGGCGCTCGGCGTCGTGCTCGGCGCGGCGCTGATGCAGGTGCTGCCGAACACCATCCGCCTGCTGTTCGACAGCGACCGCCTGGAACTCGCCGTGGTCGGCGGCGTCATCCTGGCCGGCGCCATCGTCGACCAGTCGCTGGCGCGCTGGCTGCAGCGGGTCAGGAAGCGCTGACTTCGCGCCAGCGCAGGGCGATGCCGGCCGGGTAGGCCTCGCACTCGGCGGCGAACACGCGCGCGGCCAGCGCCGTCGCGGTGTCGCCGGGCAGCACCTGCACGCGCGCCTGCACCAGCACGCGGCCTTCGTCGTAGCGGTCGTCGCACAGGTGCACCGTGCAGCCCGACTCACGGTCGCCGGCGGCGAGCACGGCTTGGTGCACGCGGTCGCCGTGCATGCCCTTGCCGCCGTGCCGGGGCAGCAGCGAGGGATGGATGTTGAGCACGCGACCGGCGAACTCCGGCACGATCGGCAGCAACTTGAGGTAGCCCGCCAGCACGACGAGGTCGACGTCGAGTTCCTCGATCCAGGCCCAGGTGGCGCTCGCGTCGGCGAGCGTGCGCGCCTCGAGGCCGTTCTCGAGCGCCCGCTGCAGGCCGAACGCGTCGGCGCGGTTGCTGCCGACGCCGGCGATGGTCGCGTGCATGCGGCCGTCGCCGATGCGGTCGATCAGGTTCTGCAGCGTGCGGCCGGAGCCGCTGAGCAGCACGGCGAGTCGCGGGCGGCGCGGCGCGGCGGGCACGGCTCAGGCCTCCGCGGCGGCGGCGAGGCCGACGAGCATCGTCGCCATGCGCGGCGCGGCGAGGTCGGCGGCGTCGATCATCGCCTCGATCGAGACGCGCGTGGACTGGCCCGCCAGCACCTGCTGGGTCACGCCGACCAGCGCCAGCACGTCGAAGCCGGCGTGCACCGCGGCGATCGCCTCGGGCACGAGCGACATGCCGACGAGGTCGGCGCCGGCCTGGCGCAGGAAGCGGTACTCGGCGCGCGTCGGCATCGACGGCCCGGCGATCGCGGCGAAGACGCCGGTGGCGCACGGGATGCCGCCGCGCAGCGCGACGTTGCGCGCAGCGTCGATCCAGGCGCGGCGGTACGGCTCGTCCATGTCGGGGAAGCGCGGCCCGTCCTGTTCGTCGCCCGCCCCGGCCAGCGGATGCAGGCCGCTGAAGTTGAGGTGGTCCTCGACGATCGCGATCGAGCCCGCCTCGATCTGCGGGCACAGGCTGGCGGCGCCGGCGGTGAGGATCAGCTGCTCGCAGCCGAGCGCCTTGAGCACGCGCACCGGCAGCGCCAGCTCGGCGGCGGACAGGCCTTCGAACGCGGCGAACGGCGCGTCGGCGACCGCGACCGGCACGCCTTCGAGCCGGCCGATCAGCAGCGGCGCGTGCAGCTTGGCGCCGGGCACGTCGTCGCCGTGCAGCGCGACCTTGTCCTTCAGCTGGTTGGCGATCGAGGCGTGGCCCGAGCCGAGCAGCATCGCGAGGCGCGGCCGCAGGTCGGTGCGGTCGTGCAGGAACTTGGCGATCTGGCGGGCGGCCTGCTTGTGCGACGAGCCGGACATGGCCGGCAGACAGTAGCGGGCGGGCCGCGCCTTGGCACGACTGCGCCGGTCAGTTCACGCGCTGCGTGACGCCGTCGGATGGCGCAGGCGTCGCGACGGTCTGGATCTGCGGCAGTCCGGCGAGATCGAGCACGCGCTCCATCAGGCGGACGCGTTCCTGCATCGACAGCGACTCGACCGGGATGTAGGGCACGCCGAACACCTCGAGCAGCAGCTTGACCATGCCGTCGATGCGCACGACCTCCTCCCAGTCGAGGCCGGCGCGCACGCCGTCGGCGACGACCAGTTCGCGGTGCGGGCGCACGAAGAACACGATGCCCTGGCGCACCCAGTTCATGTACTCGCCGAGCTTCCGGTCGCGGAAGATGTCGGCGAGGATCGTCGAGTGGTGGGCGGCGTAGGCGAGGTTGCAGAAGGCGCGGTCGCTGACGAAGGAGCCGCCGACGGCGTGCTCGGCTTCGACCTGGCGCCGGAAGACCTCGAACTGGTAGCGATTGACCAGCTCGATGTCGGTGCGCAGCGTCTCCAGCCGCGCTTCCATCTCGGCGAGCACGCCGCGCGCGACCTCGGCGATCATCGGCAGGCCGTAGTGGTCGCGAACCCAGCGGGCGAGCGTCGTCTTGCCGGTCGCGTGCGCGCCGACGAGGTAGATGCGGGTCGCTTCGCCGGCGGCGCGGGTGCGGGGCTTGTTCATCGCCGCCACACGCTAGCTCGCGCGGCGGGACGGGCAAGCGCGCGGCGTCACTCGTCGCTCGCCGCCGGCCCGGCGCGGCGCGCCAGGGCGAGCGCGAAGCGCGCACGGCGGGCGATCGACGGCTCGGCGAAGGCGGTCGCCATCGCCGCAGACGGCAGTTGCAGCAGTTGCAGCAGCAGGTCGGTCAGGAACGCCGCCGAGGCGTCCGCCGGCAGTTCGAGCGGCTCGTCGCGCTGGCCGATGCGCGCGAGCGCCACGGCGCGCAGTTCGTCGCAGAGCGGCCCGTTCTCCGTCGCCGTCGGCTCGGCCTCCAGGAACTGGCGGCAGGCGACGCGACGGTAGGGCCGGTCCGAGGGCGCCTCTTCGACGGCCACGCGGCAGAGGCCGAGCACCCAGATCATGAAGCGGCCGTCGGGCAGGCGCTGGTGGCGCAGGATCTCGCCGTAGCCACCGACCGGCAGGATGCCGGCGGGACGACCCGGCGTCTCGATCTCGCCGTCCGGAACGGTGGCGATGACGAGCCGCCCCTGGCCGTCGAGCAGGTCTTCGACCATGCGGCGATAGCGCGGCTCAAAGATGTGCAACGGCATGACCTGGTGCGGGAACAGATAGACCCGTCCCAGGGGGAAGACCGGCACCGGACCTGACGGCAGCGTGAACTCCAAGCCCGCGCAGCGTAGCGCGGCGTCGCGCGCCGGAAAGCCGCGCGGCCGGTCCGGGCGACCCATGAGGATCGTCCGGACCGGCCGCGCGCGCGAGCCGTCGGCTGACGCCGAGCTCGGCGGATCAGTTCTGGTAGATCTCGGCGTTGGTCGGGCCGCCGCCGACGACCATGATCGTGCCGTCGCGCAGCGGGATCGCGCCGCCGAAGAAGCGCGGCGCTCCCATCGAGCCGACCGGGGCGATCAGGTTGGGGCCCTGGGTGAAGCGGTCGGCGGTCGCCGTCAGGCTGATGTCGAACTGCGACGTCGTCGGGTTGATCGTCAGCGAGAAGCCGCCGGCGATCAGCGCGCCGCCGTTGGGCAGCGGGGCGCACGCCGCGCCGGCGCGACCGACCTGCATGCCGTTGACCGTCGTGAACGAGCCGAAGCCGAACGGCGACGGCGCGAACATCTGGCAGTCCGTGCGCGTGCCGATGATCAGGTCGGCGATGTTCAGCGTCTGCAGGAACACCGTCAGGTCGAGCGTCAGGCCGCCGACCAGCAGCACGCGGCCGTTGCTGAGCTGCGTCGCCGTGTGCAGGAAGCGGGCGCCGCTGAACAGCGACGGCAGGCCGAAGCTGTTGGTGCTCGGGTTGAACAGGTAGGCCGTGTTCGACACGTTCGGCACGTTGACGAACGGCAGCACGGCGATGCCGCCGGCGACCAGCACGCGGCCGGTGGTCAGCGTCGTCGACGTGTGGAACGCGCGCGGCTCGAGCATCGTCGGACCCGGCAGGAACGTGTTGGTGACCGGGTCGAACAGCTCGGAGGTCGCCAGCAGGCCGGTGAACAGCGAGAGCGGGTTGGCGAGGTCAAAGCTGGTGCTGCCGCCGGTGACGAGCACGCGGCCGTTGGGCATCAGGCTGGCGCCGTGGCCGGCGCGCGGCGAGGCCATCGTCAGCGGGGTGGTGACCTGCGTGATCGGGTCGTAGACCGAGGCCGCCGCGCTCGGCTGGCCGGTGGCCAGGTCGAGGCCGCCGGTGAACAGCACGCGGCCGTCGGCGAGGCCCGTCGACTGCGACAGGATGCCGACGCCGAGCGACGCGCCCGACAGTTCCCACTCCTCGGTGCGGACCTTGTACTTCTGCGCGACCGGGCCCGAACCGCCGAGGAACAGCAGTTCGTTGTCCGGCGCCGTCGCGAAGCCGCCGGCCGTCAGGATCGGCGCGGCCGGCGCGTTGAGCGTCGGCTTGAAGGTGCCCGACGCCTGCGGCGTGAGGCGCACCAGGTTGCTCTTGCGGTAGACGCCGTTGCCGGCGACCGCCTGCAGCGACCAGACGAAGTCACCGAGCCACGGCCAGTCCGGGATGAACACGTTCGGCGTCGCGTTGCCGGTGGCGTTGGTCACGCCGGCCCAGGTCGGCGCCGAGTAGGTGAACCAGGCGAACTGGTCGCTGATGTCCAGCGTGATGCCCAGCGACGGGATCAGGGTCGGCGTCTCGGCGATGTCGATCAGCAGCGCGTAGGCTTCGTTGGGCTGGCCGACGATCGGGAACGTCGTGGTCGCGTTGAGCGCGCCGCCGACGCGGTCGAGCGTGAGATTCTGGGCCGTCGCGGTGGCAGCGAGGGCAAGGAGGATGAGCGCGGAGCGAGGGGTGGCGAGCATCATGGGATTATGGCAGGAGTTTTCCCGTTGGGCGAAGCGGGGACATCGGATCCGACGGGATCGCAGGAATGCGGCTTGGCGTACGTAGCGGCGGACCGCTCGATGGTTACGGGACGACCGTCATCACGGCGGCGTTGCTGAGGAACAACCGGAACTGGTCGCCGGCCAGCGTCTGGAACGCGTAGGCGCCGACGACGGCGGGGTTGTTGGGCACCGTGAACGGCACGCTGAAGACGCCCTGCGCATCGGCGAAGCCGACGGCCAGCGACGCGAAGGCCAAGGTGTTGATCTCGACCACGCCCCACGGCGCGAGCGGGATCTGCGGCCCGAGGCCGATCGAGAGCACCGTCACCGCGAGGTCGCCCGCTTCGGCGGTGCGCGTGATCACGTTGGTGGTGTTGCCGACCTGGACGACCGGCGGCGAGAGTTCCTGCAGCGGCGCGCGCTGGATGCAGAGACCGCGCACGCCGATCACCTGGCCGCCGGCCGTCGAGTCGTAGTACTGCGTGGCTTCGCCGGCGTCGAAGCAGTCGCCGTCGCCGTTCAGGTCCTTGAGCATCGTCACGCGGTCGGGCGACTGGCCCTCGCCGAGGAACAGCGCGCCGTCGTCGCGGACGGCGATGTCCCACCACGTCGAGCCGCCGGTCTGGTAGACGAGGTTCTGCTCCGTCGTCTCGATCGTGCCGTTGGCGTTGAGGTCCTTGCCGCGCCAGACCTGTTCGTTGGTGCTGTGGTCGGTGACGTAGAGCCAGCCCTGCTGGTCGATGGCGAAGCCCCAGTAGAACGGCGACGCCGAGAACGGCGGCTGCCAGTGGAGGGCCGCCTCGCCCGGATCGTTGCAGTCGCCGTCCTGGTTGACGTCGGTCAGGCGCCAGACGCCCTTGGTGTAGACGCCGGTCATGCCGATCTCGGTGTAGTAGACGCTGAGGTCGGGGCCGACGAGCACCTTGGTCGGGATCGACGTGCCGACGGACGACGTCGAGTTCGGCACGCTGTAGACGTCGAAGGCCTCGCCGGCGTCGTTGGCGTCGCCGTCGCCGTTCAGGTCCTCGAGCCGGACGATGCGGTCGGGGCCGGGCGGCGTGCTGGCGTTGACGATCGTCAGGTACATCCGGCCGAGCACGTCGAACGTGATGCCGTTCGGCGTCTGGATGGCGATCAGGCCGACGTTGGACGTGTCGAAGAACACCTTCGCTTCGCCGACGTCGTTGGCGTCGCCGTCGCCGTTGGCGTCGGTCAGCGAGTAGACCGTGTCGTTGGTGGTGTCCGCGACGTAGACGACGCCGTTCGGCGCGCTGCCGACGCAGGCCGGATTGGTCCATGCGAACGCGCCGATGGTGTCGGAGTAGTACGACGTCACCTCGCCCGGGTCGTTGCAATCGCCGTCCTGGTTGAAGTCGGTGAGTCGCCAGCAGGCGTCGGCCGACGAGTCGACGACGAACAGGTCCTGTGTGCGGGCGTAGGGCAACGCCGACGGCAGGATCTGGGCGGCGACGGCGGCGGGAAACAGCAAGGCGGCGAGCAAGCCGTTGCGGGTCGTGTGCATGGTGGGGCACATTAGCACGCTGTCCAGGCTTGCCTAGGGTGGCGGTGGGCTGCATTTCGCCCGCTGCGCCCGGCCCTTCCGGTGCGTAGGATCTCGCGCCACGATGACCGCGCCGAAGTACCACCTGACCAGCTACGGCTGCCAGATGAACAAGCTCGACAGCGAGCTGGTCGAGAGCCGCCTGCGCCAGCGCGGCTACGTCGCCGCCACCAGCGAAGGCGACGCCGACGTCGTGCTGATCAACACCTGCAGCGTCCGCCAGCACGCCGAGGACCGGGTCTGGAGCAAGCTCGGCAAGCTGCGCATCCGCAAGCGCGGCGAGCCGGCGCTGGTCGTCGGCGTGCTCGGTTGCATGGCGCAGGAGCACAAGCGCTACCTCGTCTCGCGCATGCCGCACGTCGACCTCGTCGTCGGCCCGTCGGCGTTCGGCGACATCGACGACACGGTCGAGAAGGCCCGCGCGCGCAACCAGGAGCTCGCCGCCGGCCGCGATCCGGCGCGCACCAAGCACGAGGTCGTCGGCGCGGGCGTGCTCTCGGTCGATCAGGGCGTCAGCGGCGACCTGATCCGCCGCGACGTGCGCGTGCGCCCGCACCGTTCGCAGGCGTTCGTCTCGATCATGCGCGGCTGCAACATGCCGTGCACCTACTGCATCGTGCCGACGACGCGCGGCGACGAGGTCTCGCGACCGATCGCCGACGTCGTCGAGGAAGCGCAGCGGCTGTGCGACGACGGCGTCACCGAGATCACGCTGCTCGGCCAGACGGTCAACGCCTACGGCCGCGACCTGACCGGCCAGGGCGCTACGCTGGCGCGGCTGCTGCGCGCGCTGCACGAGATCCCGGCGCTGCGGCGGCTGGCGTTCATCACCAGCCATCCGAACTTCCTGTCGGCGGAGCTCGTCGACGCGATCGCCGAGCTCCCCAAGGTCGGCCGCTACCTGCACCTGCCCGCGCAGTCGGGCAGCAACGCCGTGCTCAAGGCCATGCGCCGCGGCTACACGACCGAGCGTTACCTCGCGCGCGTCGACCAGCTGCGCCAGAAGGCGCCCGACGTCGAGCTGCACAGCGACTTCATCGTCGGCTATCCCGGCGAGACTGAGGCGGACTTCGAGCAGACCGTCGCGTTCCTGCGCACGGTGGGCTTCGCGCAGAGCTACGTGTTCAAGTACTCGCCGCGCCCCGGCACCGTCGCCGCCGAACTGGCCGACGACGTGCCGGAGGCCGAGAAGGAGCGTCGCAACGCCGTCCTGCTCGCCGCGCAGGAAGAGCTGACCGTGGCGAAGAACCGCGCGCTCGTCGGCACGACCGCCGAGGTGCTGGTCGAAGGCGAGAGCAAGGTCGCCGGCCGCCTTTCGGGCCGCACGGCGCACCATCGCCTCGTGCACTTCGCCGCCACCGACCTGGAGCTCGTCGGCCAGTACGTGCCCGTGCGCATCACCGAGGCGCTCGCGCATTCGTGCGTCGGCGAACTGCTGGCCCACGACGCGGCGCAGGAAGGGCTCGCCGATCCGGCGGAGGCGGCGCGGCCGTGATCGACGACCCGCTGCTGCACGACGCCTGGATGCACGACGCGGTCGAGCTGGCCCAACGCGGCCGCGCCGAGGTCGAGCCCAATCCGCGCGTCGGCTGCCTGCTGCTGCGCGACGGCGTGGTGGTGGCCAAGGGCTGGCACGAGCACTACGGCGGTCGCCACGCCGAGGCGATGGCGCTCGACGAGGCGCGCCAGAAGGGCGTGCAGCCGGACACCGCGGTGGTCACGCTCGAGCCGTGCAGCACGCCGAAGGGCCAGGACGGCAAGAAGACCTCGCCGTGCGCGCAGGCGCTGATCGCCGCCGGCGTGAAGCGCGTGCTGATCGGCGCGATCGATCCGGATCCGCGCCACCGCCGGCACGGCATCGTCGCGCTCGAACAGGCCGGCATCGAGGTCGTCGAGGGCATCGCCGCGACGCTGTGCGATCAGCTCTACGAACCGTTCCGCCGGGCGCTGCAGCTCGACCGGCCGTGGATGCTGGCCAAGTGGGCGATGACCCTCGATGGCAAGACCGCGGCGCCGACCGGCGAAGCGCGCTGGATCAGCGGCATCGAGGCGCGCACGAAGACGCACGAACTGCGCGCCCGCTGTGACGGCGTAATGGTCGGCTTCCGCACGGCGCAGGTCGACGATCCCGAGCTGACCGTGCGGCTCGTGCAGGGGCCGCAGCCGGTGCGCATCGTCGTCGACCCGCTCGGCGAGATCGAAGACGACAGCAACCTGGTCAAGACCGCGCACAAGGCGCCGACGTGGCTGCTGGCCGCCGAGGCCTTGGCGCCGGCGCGGCGCGCGCGCCTCGAAGACCTCGGCGTCGTGGTGATCCCATGCGCGACCGGCGAAGGCCCGCGCCGGCTTCATCTCGGCCAGGCGTTCGCCGAACTCCGCCGGCGCGGCCTGCGCCGCGTGCTGGTCGAGGGCGGCGGCGGCCTCGTCGCGCAGATGTTCGCGTGGAACGCCGTCGACCAGGTGCTCGCGTTCGTGGCGCCGAAGATCATCGGCGGGCGCTTCGCGCCGACGCCGGTCGGCGGCGAGGGCAAGCCGTTCATGGCGGAGGCCTGGCAGCTCAAGGACGTCCGCCACGAGGTCTACGGCGACGACCTCGCGATCTCCGGCTTCCTGTAGCGCGCCGGCGCTGCCCGGACGCCCGTTCAGCGGCGCGGCGTCGGCACCGCGAGAGCGACCGGCTTGCTGGCCGCGCCGTTGCGCCCGACGGCGGTGACGGCGACGGCGTTGATGCCCTCGGGCAGCACCGCCTGCGTGCGGTTGCCGCCGACGACCTCGAGCATGCGCCACCGGCTGCGCTCGCGCACCTGCACGGCGACGAAGCGCGCGTCCGGGTCGGCAGTCCACGCGACGGTCGCGCGCCCGCCAGCCTCGACGCGCGCGACCGGCGGCTGCGGCGTCGGCGAAGGCAGCCAGGGCATCGCCGGCGCCACCGCCGGCTCGCCGTAGATGCGGTCGCGCAGCGCCAAGGCGACGTTCGGAGCGTCCTTGCGCAGCGCCTTGAAGCTGAAGTGGATGTGCCCGGAGAACCGATCGGCGCCGCGCACCAGCGCGATCTGGTCGGCCAGCTCGTCGGCACGCCAGTTGCGCGCGCCGTCGAGCGCACGGCCGGGGTTGATGCCCGGCCAGATGGCGCGCTGCTTGGGATTCTGCGTGTGCCACCACTTGAGCAGCACGTCGAACGCCTGGGCCTTCTGGTCGATCGGCCAGTACAGCTGCGGCGCCAGGTAGTCGAGCCAGCCTTCGCGCAGCCACTTCACGACGTCGGCGGCGAGGTCCTCGTACTGGTCGATGCCAGCACTGATGCCCTTGGGCACGCCGGGGCGCGCGACGCCGAACGGGCTGATGCCGACGGCGACGTGCGGCTTGTCGGCGTGCACCATCGCGCGCATCTCCTGCACGTAGTCGTCGATGTTCTTGCGCCGCCAGTCCGAGCGGCCGAGCCGACCGCCGCCGGCGCGGTAGCGCGCGTAGCTGGCGTCGTCGGGGAACGGCTTCTTGGCTTCGGGATACGGGTAGAAGTAGTCGTCGACGTGCACGCCATCGACGTCGTAGCGGCGGACGACGTCCTGGATGGTCGCCAGCGACCACTTGGCGGCCGTCGGGTTGCCCGGGTCCATCCACTGGTACTTGCCGTACGTCACGCACAGCTGCGGCGCCTTCTGCGTCACGTGCGAGTCGTGCGGCTTGGACTTGCAGGCGGGATGCCAGGCGCGGAACGGGTTGAACCACGCGTGCAGTTGCATGCCGCGCTGGTGGCAGCGGTCGATCAGGTACGCGAGCGGGTCGAAGCCGCCGTCCGGGCGCTTGCCCTGCTCGCCGACGAGGAACTCCGACCACGGCTCGAGCTTCGACTCGTACAGCGCGTCGGCGCTCGGCCGGACCTGGAAGACCAGCGCGTTGAGCTTGAGCTCGACGGCGCGCGCGACGATGGCGTCGAGCTCGACGCGCAGTTGGGCCGCGGGCAGGCCCGGTCGGCTCGGGAAGTCGATGTTGTCGACCGTCGCGACCCATGCCGCGCGGAACTCGCGCGGCAGCGGCGGCGGCGCTTCGACGTCGTCCTGGGGCGCGGCGACCGGCTCGCGCACGGTCGGTGGGGCGGCTGGCTCTTCGGCCGCGGCCGGTGCGGCCGCGGGTGTGACGCGGGCATCGCTTTGGGCGGTGGCTGCCGACGGCGGCGCGCAGGCGGCGAAGGCCAGAGCAGCGGGGACGAGCCAGCGGAGCGCGACGGCGATCACGGTGGCATCATGGCGTGCGCGGGATGCCGCGCCAGCGTGGGAAACGGCCGCCGCCGCGCTAGCTTCTGACGGCGATGGCGCGTTCCCCGGCCCAAGTCGTGTTCCGCTGCGCGGTGTTCAGCCTCGCCGGCCTCATCCTCGTGTTCTACGGCGTCGGCGCGCTGCTGCGTGATCGCTGGTCGGTGATCTCGGAGCGGCCGGTCCCCGGGTCGGCTGCGGCGGTCGCAGCGCTCGTCGGCGACCTGCGCAGCTGGGAGCGCTGGGCCGCGGTCCAGGTCGAGCTTGGCCCGAACACCACCCGCGCCGTCTCCGGCGAAGCAGGCAAGCCGGGCCAGCGCCTCGTCTGGACCGGGCCGCGCGGCACCGCCGCGCTCGAGGTCACCGCGATCGACGCGGCGGGCATGTCGTATGCGATCGGCTTCGAGGTCGCCGATGGCGGCAAGAAGGCCACGGGGCGCGTCGAATGGGTCGCCGAAGGGGACCGCTGCCGGGTGCGGTGGCGCGACGAAGGCGTGCACGCCGACCTGTTCTTGCGCTGGTTCGGCTGGTTCGGCGCGCTGCAGGAGCGCGTGCTGCAGTTCCAGGCGGCGAGCTTCGCCGGCCTCGAGCAGGAACTCGGCCGCGCCGGCGCGCCGGCGGGACGCTGACGGTCAGGCGGTCACTCGACGACGACGTCGATGTGGACCGGAGCGCTGCGGACGGGCAGCGAAGCCCCGTCGCGCGTCGCGGCTTCGAGGCCGTGGATGGCCAAGCGGTGCGTGCCCGGCGTGCGCGGCAGGGCCGGCGCGATGCGCAGCCAGAACAGCGGCCCTGACGCCAGCGGCGCTGGCTGCGGGTTGGTCGCGTCGCCCGCGAGCACGCGCACGGCGCGCGGCGAGCCGCCGAGTTCCAGTTCGGCGAGGTTGGTCGCCGGCCGCGCGCCCGGCGTCAGCACGGTGAGCCCGGGCGGCACGTCGATGGTGGCTGCCACGACCACCGGCCGCGCGCCAGCGGGCAGCTCGAGCTGCACGGCGAGCTCCCGTTCGTACTCGGCGCCAGCGATGGTCGTCGTGGGCGCCGCGGACAGCGCGACTGCGTCGACCGTGGCGGCAGGCGTGCTGCCGCCACCGCCGCCACAGGCAACGAAGAGCAAGCCGAGCCACGGCAACGACGCGCAACGCATGGCGGCACGGTAGCCGACGATGGCCCGGGCTGGGAGAGGCCTCGCGTCGACGCCGGTGTTTGGCGACGATGCGGCGATGGCATGGCATGTCGGGCGGTCCCTCGCGGCAGCGGTCCTCGGCGCGTTCGGCGCCGCGTGCGCCGTCGCCCAGGCGGATGCTCCGGTCGAAGCGCGCAACCGGCTCGCCGGCTCCTCGTCGCCGTACCTGCTGGCGCACCGCGACCAGCCGGTGCACTGGCAGCCCTGGGACGAGCAGGCGTTGGCGCTCGCCAAGCGGCTCGACAAGCCGATCTTCGTGAGCATCGGCTACTCGGCCTGCCATTGGTGCCACGTGATGGCCAAGGAGAGCTTCGCCGACCCGAAGGTCGCCGCGCGGCTCAACGAGCTCTTCGTGTGCATCAAGGTCGACCGCGAACAGCGCCCCGACGTCGACGAGGTCTACATGGCGGCGTTGCAGGCGATGGGCAAGCAAGGCGGCTGGCCGCTGTCGGCGTGGCTGACGCCTGACGGCAAGCCGTTCTTCGCCGGCACGTACTTCCCGCCGGCGGACGCGCACGGGCTGCCGGCGTTCGGTCGCGTCGTCGACTCGCTGGGCAAGGCCTGGCGCGAGCGCCGCGGCGAAGTGGTCGCCGGCGCCGACGAGTTGACCGCGCACCTGCAGAAGGAACTCGCGCCAGCGCCGCGGCCCGGCGAGCCGACCGCGGCGCTGCTTGCGTCGGCGGTCGCCGCGGCGCGCGCGCGCTTCGACGACGAGCACGGTGGCTTCGCGCCAGCGCCGGCGTTCGCGCCGAAGTTTCCCAACGCGCTCGAACTGCGCATGCTGCTCGGCGGCGACGACGCGGCTGCGGCGATGGCGCTGCAGTCGCTGCGGGCGATGGCGCGCGGCGGCATCCACGACCAGCTCGCCGGCGGCTTCCACCGCTACACCGTCGACCGCGCGTGGGTGGTGCCGCACTTCGAGAAGATGCTCTACGACAATGCCCTGATCGCGCAGGCCTGCCTGATGGCGTGGCGGCGCAGCGGCGACGTCGAGCTGCGCGACGTCGGCAGTGCGACGCTGGCGTGGATGGCGCGTGAACTGCAACTGCCGGCCGGCGGCTTCGCGGCCAGCGTCGATGCGCAGAGCGACGGCGCCGAGGGCCGTTGCTACGTCTGGACCGACGCGGAGTTCCGGGCCGTGCTCGGGGACGACGCCGACGCGGCGGCTGGTTGGTTCGGGGTGACGCCGGCGGGCAACTTCGAAGGTCGCAACGTGCTGACGCGACCGGGCGGCACGCCGGCAGGCGATCGCGCTGCGGCCTTCGCCGCCGCGCAGACGAAGCTGCTGGCGGCGCGAGGCACGCGCGCGCGGCCGGCCATCGACGACAAGGGGATCGCGGCGTGGAACGGCCTCGCGCTGCGGGCCTTCGCCGAAGGCTTCGCCGCCACGGCCGACGGCGCGCTGCTCGCCTCGGCGCGGCGCTGTGCGGGCTTCCTGCTCGCGGAACTCGTCCGCGACGGGCGGGTCCAGCGCGTCTGGCGGCAGGGCAAGGCGGAGCTGGCCGGCGGGCCCGACGACCATGCCGCGGTCGCCGATGGGCTGTTGGCGTTGTTCGAGGTCGACCCCGATCCGCGCTGGGTCGCCGGCGCGCGCGCGATCCTGGCCGCCGCCGTGCCGGCGTTCGACGCCGGCGATGGCGGCTTC
>JBEITC010000566.1:0-2246 GCA_040375075.1 Planctomycetota bacterium
CGAACGCGGCGACGCCGAGGTCGGCGAGCGCGGCAGCCGGCCAGCCGGCGGCGCGCGCCAGCACGACGGCGACCGCGGCGACGAGCGCTTCGTCGGCGAGATCGACGCCGCCGCGCTCCATGGCGAGCAGCGGCTCGAGGCCGCCGGGCACGGCGAGCAAGCGGTCGACGACGCGCGCGACGACGTGATGCGCCACCGCGTCGGGCAGGCCCGGCACGTGGCGCCAGCTGCGCAGCAGGCGATGCTGCAGGAAGACCGGACGCAGTTGCGAGTCGACGGCCCCGACGGGCTCGCCGACGCGCGGCGGTCGGATCGCGGCGCCGGTCACGCGCCTCAGGCGCGCTGGCCGCAGTGCTTCTCGACCAGCTCGATCAGCTCGTCCGGCTCGAACGGCTTGCGGAAGTAGTCGACCGCGCCCATCTCGGCGCTGCGCTGGTGGCCGCGCGCGTGCTCGCGGGCGGTGAAGATCACCACCGGGATGCCCGCCGTCGCCGGATCGCGCTTGAGGCGCGTCAGCGTCTCCCAGCCGTCGATGCCCGGCATCATGATGTCGAGCAGGATCAGGTCGGGCGCGGCGGAGCGCGCCTTCGCGATGCCTTCCTCGCCATTGGTGGCCGACTCGACGTGGAACCCGGAGGCCTCGAGCACCATCTGGGTGGAGACGATGATCAGCTTCTCGTCTTCGATGATCAGGACGGTTCTAGTCATGGTTGCGCTCCCTGCGGTCGGTCCGACGCCCCGGCGTGGACGGGGACGCCCTGCCTGTGCACGGGCAGGGCAAAGGAGAAATCGGCACCTTGGCCCAGTTGGCTGGAGACCTCGATGCGACTGCCGTGGGCCTCGACGATGCCCTTGGCGACGAACAGACCGAGGCCAGCGCCCCCGTGGTGACGGGTGAGCGGGTCCTCGACCTGGAAGAACTTCTCGAAGATGCGCCGGTGGTACCGGGGGTCGACGCCGATGCCGTCGTCGGCCACGCGGAAACGCAGGCCGTCGCCGGAACGCTCGATGGCGACGGCGACTCGGCCACCGTCGCGGGTGAACTTGACGGCGTTCTCGACCAGGGCCTGGCAGGCCCGACGCAGGTCGGAGCGGTCCGCCTGCAGCAGCAGGTCGTCGCCCTCGACGTCGAACGTGAGCGCGATCCCGCGATCGCGCGCCGGCTGCTCGAACGGCGCCAGCAGGCCCGCTGCGAATTCCGCCACCGGGAAGGCCTCGCGGTCCTGGCCGTACTCCGACGACTCGAGGTTGCCGAGGTTGATCAGCTTGTCGATCTGGTGCTCGAGGCGCACCGACTGCTCGCGGATCGAGTCGCAGACGCGCTGCTGGCGGTCGTTGAGCGCGCCGAGCGAGCCCTTGGCCATCATCGTGGCGAACGTCTTGATGCCGGTGAGCGGCGTGCGCAGCTCGTGCGCGACGATCGAGAGGTACTGGTTGCGGAGCTGGTCGGTCTTGTGCTCGGCGGTGACGTCGCGCAGCACCGTCAGCACGCCGGCCGGCTGGCCGCGCCAGTCGAGCACGCGGCTCGTCATGCACTTGATGTACATGAGGTCCTGGGCGTCGTGGTGCACCTCGACGGTCTGCGAGGCCTCGCGCTGGCGGTCCATGCGCGCATGGTCGGCGGCGACCGCCTGCAGCAGCTCCCGGCGGCCTTGCAGCGCGGCGACCGGTTTGCCGATGGCGACGAAGGACTTGGCGCCGAGAAGGTCCTCGGCGACCGGGTTCATCAGCGTGACGTTGCCGCCACGGTCGACGAACACGATGCCGTCCATGATGTTGGTGATGATGGTCATCAGCCGGGACAGGTCGAGGAAGAAGGTCTCTTGGTGGTCGTGCAGCCGCGCGTCCTGGCGCTGCATCCGCGCGCGCGCGTCGTGCGCCTGCTGACGGAGCCGCAGCAGCTCGTCCCGCTCGCCGGCGACGCGGGCGCGACGGTCGGAGAGGCGCCGCAGCAGCCCGCGCAGCGCCGCCGGCGACGCATCGGCGGCGACGACGCCATCGCACCCGAGGGCCATCGCGCGCTCGAGGTCCAGCGCGCCCGCGGCGCGTTCGCAAGCCAGCAGCAGCTCGGCGCCGGCGGCGCGGACCGCGGCGACGAACGTGTCGTCGACGACTTCGGCAGGCGCGGCAACGACGTCGTAGCCGCCGGCGGCCAGCAGGACCGCCGCGCCGGCCGGCGCGGCCACGGCGCCGCAACCGCCCTGGGCGGCGAGGGCGGCGCGCCGGGACCCGCCGCCCCCCTCGCC
>JBEITC010000341.1:0-4572 GCA_040375075.1 Planctomycetota bacterium
CGCGTCGAGCGACAGGTCGACCTTCGGCGCTGCCGCGCCCAAGCGCAGTTCGACCTCGGCCGAGCGCTGGCGCGTGTGCTCCGGCGACTGCACGTGCACTTCGTAGACGCCTTCTTGCAGGCCGGCGACGGTGAACGCGCCGTCGGCGTGTTGCTCGGGCTTGCCGAGGTCGCTGGCGAAGCCGAAGCGGCCGTTGTTGCCGTCGCCGCCGTTGTCGTTCTGCCCGCCCGGTCCGCCGCGGCCGCCGCGGCCGCCGAAGGTGCCGCCTTGGCTGCGGATCGCTTCGAGCCGCGCGGTCACCTGCTGGCGCGTCGGCTCGTCGAGGCTGCCGCTGCGGAGTTGCGCGACGAGCGCTTCGGCCTCGCCCGGCGCGACGCCGGCGGGCTGCAGGCCGCGCGTGCGGATCGCGCGCACGGCGTAGAGCGTCACCGCCTTGCCGTCGCCGTCGACGACGCGGCCGTCGATGCGCAGGCCGTCCTGTACGACGAGTTGGAGCGGTTGGCCGAGCTTGGCGTCGACACCGTCGAGACGCAGGTCGAGGTAGCCCTCGGCGCGCACGTCGAGACGCATCGGCGCGCCCGGCAGGTGGGCGAGCTGGAAGCGGCCTTGCGCGTCGGTCTGCGTGCTGTGTTCGCGACCGCCGCCATTGTTGCCGCGCTGCCACGGCGCGTTCTCGGTGACGCGCGGGCTCGCCGCCGGCGCACCGGGCGCAGCGCCGCCGCGCGGACGCGCCTCCGACTGCATGGTGACGTCGGCCTTGGCGATCGGCTCGCCCTTGCCGTTGCGGACGTAGCCGGTGACCTCGTAGCCCGGCCCGAGCCGGATGTCGTCGACGTCGACCTGGTACTCCTCTTCGACGACGAACGTCGGCGAGCGGCCTTCGGTGTGCGCCTTCGCCACCGCCGTCAGCGCCCACGACCCGGCGGTGACGTGTTCGCGCACGTAGTAGCCGGCGGCGTCGGTCTGGAACGGCGCGACCAGCTTCTCGCGGTCGCGCAGCCAGCGCATCGGGTTGTCGTTCTCCGGCTGCAGGCGCAGCTCGGCGGCGCCGATGCCGTTGCCGTCGAGGTCGGTGACGCGGCCGCGGATCTGCCCGCCGGCGAGCAGCGTCAGTTCGCCGAGGTCGAGCTCGGCGGCGACGGCGCCGACGTCCTTGTCGAACACCGATGGCGCGTAGCGCGCGTGCGCCACCTGCAGCGAAACGCGCAGGTCGCGGAAGGTCTGGCCCTGGAAGGCGAAGCGCCCGTCGGCGTCGGTGGTCACCGGATCGGGCACGCGCCGCTGGCGGTTGTTGCCGCCGCGCGGGCCGGCGCGACCGAAGTCGAGCCACACGGTCGCTTGCGCCACCGGTCCACGGAACTTGTCGACCACACGGCCGCGCAGCAGCAGGTCGACGCGCTCGTCGGACCGCGCCGGCGCATCGGGCAACGGCGCCTCGGTGCGCTCGAGCAACAGCGCGCCGTCGCCGTTGGCGGCCGCTTGCGGGTCGGCAGGCTCCTGGGGCACGTCGAGTTCGGCGGCCGCGTCCCATCGCACGATCGGCGTGGCGTCACCGGCGAGCATCTGCGGCACGACCACGCCGAGGGCGGCGAGCAGGATCAGGGCGCCGACGGCGACGAGTGCGGAGTGCTTCTGCATGCGGTGGGGCGGGCGCGGACTGCCCGAAGGCGCCGATTACGGCGGTTCGCGCCCGTTCCCTACAGCGAGTCGCTGTAACGACTTCGCACCCCTCGGGCAGGACTACTGACTGATCGTCAGCGCGGCGGACTGGGTGGCGCCGAGCAGGCCGGCGCTGGAGACGAAGGCAACCTGCACGGTCGCCGGGAACGGCGTCGCGAAGCCCGGGTTGGTGGCGTTGAGAATATGGCCGCCGCTGGCGTCGAACAGGAACGGCAGCAGCACCGGCGCGGTCGTCAGCGCGGTGTTCCAGGCCAGCGGCGCTTCGAAGCCGGGCACCGCCAGCGGCGTCGTGACACCGGTCGGTCCGATGCCAAAGGCCAGCAGGCCGATGCCGTTGGCCGGACCGCTGCTGATCACGAACTGCAGCAGGCCCGCGGGCACCGGGTTGGCGGCGTTCACCAGCAGCGCGCCCGGCTGCGTCTCGACCTTGCGCAGGCTCGCCGTGGCGAAGTAGTCGGTCTCGAACACCAAGAGCGAGCCGTTGGTCGGCTGGAACGGCTCGAACACGCCCGCCTGGGCGCCGCCGACGAACTGCACGGTGGTCGGGAAGACTGCGGCCGTGGCGTAGCTGACGATCCCCGGCACGACCGACGGCTGCGCCGAGGCGGCGTCGCTGATCTCGCTGACGCGGCCGTTGAACCAGTCGACGAACAGCAGGTCGCCGTCGTCGTCGAACGTCATGTCACCGGCGGCGTCGAGGCCGGCGGCGACCACCTGCGTCTGCGCCAGGCCGAGCACCGTGTTGCTGGCGATGGCGGCGTCGACGACGGGGCGCGGCAAGCGCAGGAACGTGCACGTGCCCGGCGGCGTCGGGAAGCCGGCGAAACCGGTGGCGTAGTAGACGTCGCCGTTGCCGGCGATGGCGACCGGACCGGACGCGCCGGGGATGCTGGCGACGCGCTGCGTCGCGCCGGTCTGCAGGTCGAGCGTCCACAGTTCGTTGTCGGCGGCCGCGAAGCCGCCGGTGCGCGCCGACACCAGCGCGCGCTGGCCGTCGAGCAGCGCGGCGTCGTAGTTGAACGCAAGCCCGGCGAGCGGCTGGCTCGGCGCCGGACCCTGCAGCGGCACCAGCCAGACGGCGTCGCCGCCGGTCATGCCGGTGTAGCCGAGCAGCGCGTGGGTGCCGTTCACCGGCAGCACGAACGAGCCGAAGAAGTACGCCGGCAGCGACAGCAGCGTCGTCGTCACCTGGCCCGGCGTCGTGCGCTTGAGGTCGACGCCGTCGAAGGTCACCAGGTCAGCGCCGACGACAGTGGCGATCGACGTCGTGCCCGGCAGCGTCAGCACGCCGGACGCGAGGCCTTCGCTGGCCTGCTGCGCCAGGGCGATGGGTGAGAGCGCCAGCCCGGCAAGGGTGGCGAGAACGGTAGAACGACGCGCTGCGCGCGGCAGCAGCGTCCCGTGGGACATCGTGGTCATCGGTCGAGTCGGCGTCTTGCGCGCCGATCGCTTGGCAGAAGTACGGTCCCTGAGGACCGGCCCGAGCGGGTGTTCTGGCTACCGATTCGACCTACAAGTCCGCCTTCCCAGCCGCCCGATCACGGGCCGCCAGTGGCATCTTGGACGTTCGTCCTCGGATACAGCTGCGGGACAGCGCCGGATTCGCACCGGTCTTCCCCGCATCGGGGCGGCCCGACCATACGGCGGTCGGGGTGCGGCGCAAGCGGGCATCTGCCGCCGCGGGGCTTGCCTTGCGGCGGCGCGCGGCCGAAAACGTCGCGAGCGCCGCGTTGGCGCCCGTTTCGTCGCCCGTTTCGTCGCCCCTCCGAACGTGCCGCAGAAGCTGCTCAATGCGTTGCGCGCCCAGGCTGAAGGCGCTGGCCTCAACCTGTTCGGCCTCGTCGACCGCGCGCGCTTCGACGCGTGCGAGCCCAAGGAACGACGGATCGTCGGCCTCGCGGCGCAGTGCGGCACGGTGTTGGTGCTCGGCAGCGGCGGCCGCTGGCTGAGCCAGCAGCGCGAACGCTGGCGGCGCGAGACCGGGCAAGGCCTGCTGACCAGCGCCGCGGAGCACGTCGCAGCGGCGATCGCGCACCTCGTCGCCGAGTTGCGCCGCGTCGGCATCGCAGCCTCCGGCGTGACCTTCGACGGGCCGTGCCGCGTCCGCGGCGAGCGCCTCGCCGAAGCCGCGGGCCTCGGCGTCGTCTCGCCGGTCAGCGGTCTGTTGCTGCATCCCGAGTACGGCCCGTGGTTGCGCATGCGCGGCGCGATCTGCTGCGACGGACTGCCGTTCGGTCCGATCGCGGACGCGTCGTTGGTCGAGCGCTTCCAACCGTGCAACACCTGCGAACGTCCGTGCGTGGCCGCGTGCCCCGCGCACGGTGACGAGGCGACGACGGTCGCCGACGCCGCGCAGTGCGCCGACCACCGCCACCGCGGCGGCTGCGCCGACGCGTGCGCCAGCCGCGCGGCCTGCCCGGTCGGCATCGCGCACCGCGATTGCGCCGGGGAAGACATGCACCGGCACGGCGCCGACCTCGAGACGGTGCGGCGGTGGATGGGGCTCGGCCCGTGGGGGCTCGTGCCGAAGTCGCTGCGCGGCGGGCCGTGAGCGCTGGCGCGCCGCAGCGGCTCGTCAGCCTCGTGCCGAGCACGACCGAGAGCGTCTGCGCGTTCGGCCTCGCGGCGCGGCTCGTCGGCTGCACGCGTTACTGCACCGAGCCGAGCGCCGATCTCGCGCAGGTCACCCGCATCGGCGGCACCAAGAACCCCAAGCGTGAAGCGATCGCCGCGCTGCGCCCCGACCTCGTGCTCGCCAACGCCGAGGAGAACCGGCCGGAGGACCTCGAATGGCTGGCGGCGCGCTTGCCGGTGCTGGCGCAGACGCCGCGCACCGTCGCCGAAGCCGCGGCCGCGCTCGGCGAGCTGGCGGCGCGGCTCGGTGCTGGCGGC
>JBEITC010000430.1:0-3635 GCA_040375075.1 Planctomycetota bacterium
CGGCTGCGGCGCGGCCTTCGGCTTCGCCCGCCCGGTCAGCTCGTCCATGATGTGCAGGCCGGAGAACGCGTCGGCGCCGTAGAAGACCTTGCCGGTCGGGTAGGCGTCCTTGAGGTCGTGCTCGACGTAGTGACGGTTGAGCGCCGCGCCGCCGCAGATCACCGGCACGCCGATGCCGCGCTGGGCCATCAGCTCGAGGTTCTCCTTCATCACGACGGTCGACTTGACCAGCAGGCCGCTCATGCCGACCGCGTCGGCCTTGTGCTCCTTGGCCGCCTCGAGGATCCGCTCGACCGGCACCTTGATGCCGAGGTTGACGACCTTGTAGCCGTTGTTGCTGACGACGATGTCGACGAGGTTCTTGCCGATGTCGTGCACGTCGCCGCGCACGGTGGCGAGCACCATCGTGCCCTTGGCTTCGCCGTCGACCTTCTCCATGAAGGGCTGCAGGTGCGCGACCGCGGCCTTCATGCACTCGGCGCTCTGCAGCACGAACGGCAGCTGCATCTCGCCGCTGCCGAACAGGTCGCCGACGACCTTCATGCCGTCGAGCAGGATGTCGTTGATGATCGCGAGCGGCGCATGCGTGCGCATCGCCTCGTCGAGGTGCTTGCCGATGCCGTTCTTGTTGCCGTCGATGATGCGCTTCTTGAGGCGCTCCTCGACGGGCAGGGTCATCTCGTCGTTGGTCGAGCCGGTGTCGATCCGCTTCTTGCCCTGGAAGCGCGCCAGGAACGCGAACAGCGGGTCGTAGCCTTCCTTGCGCCGGTCGTAGATCAGGTCGAGCGTGACCTTGCGGTCCTCCTCGTCCAGCTTGTGCGTCGGGATGATCTTGCTGGCGTGGACGATCGCGGCGTCGAGGCCGTGCTTGATCGCCTCGGCGAGGTAGACGCTGTTGAGGATCTGCCGCGCGTACGGATCGAGGCCGAAGCTGATGTTCGACAGGCCGAGGATCGTGCGCACGCCCGGGATGTTCTGCTTGATCAGCCGGATGCCCTCGAGCGTCTGCACGCCGGCGTCGCGGCTGGCCTCGTCGCCCGAGCCGATGGTGAACGTCAGCGGATCGAACACGAGGTCGCCCGGGTTGAGCCCGTGGCGGTTGACGACGATGTCGTAGAGGCGCTTGGCGACCTCGAGCTTGCGCTCGGCGGTCTTGGCCATGCCCTCCTCGTCGATCGTCAGCGCGACGAACATCGCGCCGTGGCGCCGGGCGACGCGGCAGAGCGCGTCGGCCTTCTCCTCGCCGTCCTCGAGGTTGATCGAGTTGATGATCGGCCGGCCCGGGATCGCCTCCAGCGCCTTCTCGAGCACGTCGATCTGGGTGCTGTCGACCATGATCGGCGCGGTCACCTGCTGCACCATCGGGCGCAGCAGCTTGAGCATGTCGCCGGCCTCGTCGCGGCCGACGTAGGCGGTGCAGACGTCGAGCACGTGCGAGCCCTCGTGCACCTGCTCCTTCGCCATCTGCAGCATGCCTTCGACGTCGCCGGCGACCATCAGCTCCTTGAACTTCTTGGAGCCGTTGGCGTTGGTGCGCTCGCCGACGATCAGCGGGCCCTGGTCCTGCGTCAGCGGCATCGAGTGGAACAGCGACGCCAGCTGCGGCACGTAGTCCTTCGGCCGCTCGCCCGGCACGAGACCCTGCATCGCCGCCTGCATCGCCTGCACGTGCTCGGGCGTGGTGCCGCAGCAGCCGCCGACGACGCCGACGCCGAACTCCTGGACGAAGCGCGCCTGGAAGCGCGCGAGCTCGGCCGGCGTCAGGTCGTACACCGCCTTGCCGCCGACGTTGCGCGGCAGGCCGGCGTTGGGCATCACCATGATGCTGCGCGTGGTCGACTTGCCGAGGTGGCGCACCGACTCCTGCATCAGGTCGGGGCCGGTCGCGCAGTTGAGGCCGATGACGTCGACCGGCAGCGCTTCCAGCGTGGTGACGGCGGCGGCGATGTCGCTGCCGACCAGCATCGTGCCGGTGGTCTCGATGGTGACCGTGCAGAAGATCGGCACCTCGCGGCCGAGCTCGGCCATCGCGTCGCGCGCGGCGTTGATGGCGATCTTGACCTGCAGGATGTCCTGGCAGGTCTCGATGTTGAGGCAGTCGACGCCGCCGGCGATCAGGCCCTTGCAGTAGACCTTGTAGCCTTCGTACATCTCCTGCGTGCCGATGTGGCCGAGCGTGACCAGCTTGGTGCCCGGGCCGACCGAGCCGGCGACGAAGCGGGGGCGCGACGGCGTGCTGAACTTGGCCGCCGCGCGGCGCGCGACCTCGGCCGACTGCTTGTTGAGGTCGAACGCGCGGTCGGCGATGCCGAACTCGGCGAGCACGTACGGCAGACCGCCGAAGCTGTCGGTCTCGACGACGTCGGCGCCGGCCGCGAAGTAGCGCTCGTGGATGCCGCCGACGACGTCCGGGCGGGTCTCGACGAGCAGCTCGTTGCAGCCCTCGAGCCCGCGGAAGTCGTCGAGCGACAGGTTGGCCGACTGCAGCTGGGTGCCCATGCCGCCGTCGAACACCAGCACGCGCTCCTTCAGCACGCGGAGGATCGGGAACTGGTCGAGGCGCGCGCGAGGGTCGAAGCGTGGCGTCATGCTGTAACGAATCGGGCGCAGAGCATAACGACGGCGCGCGACCGTTGGGGCGCATTCCGGGCGCGCCGTGTCATCGGCGCGGTGGCGCCGGCGGCATGCCCCCGGTCGCGCACATCGCGGCGAGCGCCCCGCGATGACGACCGACCACGACGCGCTGTTCCGGCACGTGTTCGCGCAGCCCGAGCACGCGGTCTCGCTGCTGCGCAGCGCGCTGCCCGACGCCGTGGCCGACGCGATCGACTGGCCGTCGCTGCGGCTCGCGGCCGGCACGTCGGTCGACGAAGGGCTGCGCGACCGCCACGCCGACCTGCTGTTCACCGCCCGACTCGGCGACGCGCCCGCATTGCTGTACGTGCTGGTCGAGCACAAGAGCGCCGACGAACCGCTCACCGCCTTCCAACTGCTGCGCTACGTCGTGCGCGCCTTCGACCGATGGCTCGCCGCGCATCCGGGCGCGACTGCGCTGCCGCCGATCGTGCCGCTCGTCGTCCACCATGGACCGCGGCCTTGGGCCAGCGCCCGCGCCGTTGGCGAACTCGTCGCGTTCGACGGCGTGCCGGCAGCGGCCGCGGCGGCGCTGCGGCCGCTGCAACCGGACCTGCGGTTCCTGCTCGACGACCTCGCGACGACGCCGGAGGCGGCGCTGGTCGAACGCGAGGCGACCGTGCTGCACCGGCTCGCCTTGCTGCTGCTCCAGTTCCTGCCGACGACCGAGCCGGCGGACCCGGTGGCCGTGGTCGATCGCTGGCGCGACCTGTTCCAGGCGGTCTGGGCGCACCCCGACGGACGGGCCGCCGTCTACGCGCTATTCTCCTACCTCGCCCGCCGGCTCGACGTCGACGCCGAACGCTTCGCCGCGGCCGGGGCGCACATCCACGAAGGAGCACGGCAGATGGGCAAGTCGCTCGCGGATCGGTTGCACGAACAAGGCATGGCGCTCGGCGAGGCACGCGGCGAAGCGCGCGGTGAGGCGCGCGGTGAGGCGCGCGGCAAGGCCGAGGCGCTGCTGACGCTGCTGCGCGCCCGCTTCGGCGCAGTGCCGGAAG
>JBEITC010000105.1:0-9879 GCA_040375075.1 Planctomycetota bacterium
CCACCGGCGCGTCGGCGCGGCCGTCGACGCCGCCCTGGCTGCCGAGCAACATGCGATCGCCGGCGGCGGCGCGGAGCAGCATCGACCAGACGCGCGGCTCTTCGACGCGCAGCAGCGCGGCGTGGCCGAGTTCGCGCAGCTCGATGGCGTCGCGGTCGAGGAACGCGCCGTCGAGCCCGATCGCGGCGATGCCGAGCAACGCCGCGCCGAGCTCGGCGTCGGGCCGCTTCTCGGCGTGCTGCATCAGCTTCAGCAGCGCCTCGGCGTGCGTGATGTTGGTCTCGTCGCGCTCGGTGACGTAGCCGGCGACGCGCGCCGGCGCGACGTAGGCGGGCTGGCGCTCGACGCCGCGCTGCAGCACGGCGCGCGCACCGAGCCGGCCCTGCTCGAACGCCGCCGTCCATTCGCGCATCGCCCGCGCGACCAGCGCCGACTGCCGCGGCGAACCGAACGGCACGACGTCCTGCGCGCGTGGCGCAGCGAGGGCGAGCGCGAGGGCGCAGAGCAGCGCGAAGATGCGGGGACCCGACGTCACGGCGCGGCAGCGTAGCCGCAGCGCAATGGCCGCGCAGTGCCAGCGGGCGATGTGCCAGCGAGGGCCCGCGGGCGCAGCCAGGGCCAGCGGGCGCAGCCGGGGCCCGCGGGCGCAGCCAGAGGGCCAGCGGGCGCAGCCGAAGACCAGCTGGCGCAGCCGAAGACCCGCGGGCGCAGCTGGAGCCCAGCGGGCGCAGCCGGGGGCGGACAAAGAGGACGGGCCGACAAAGAGGACGCCGCACCCCCGCGACAGCGGGAGTGCGGCGAATGGTGGAGGCGGCGGGAATCGAACCCGCGTCCCGAGATGCTCCGTCCTGGGCCTCTACGCGCGTAGTCCGTCGTTTGATGTCGCCAACGTCGCTCCGACGAACAGGATCGCCGTTGGCCAGCTCGACTGTGTCTCGTCGCGGATGGGCCGAGCAGCCACCACGCGACCAGCCTGCTGTGTTGCGCCTCAGCCCCCCGCAGGCGAGGAGACCTCAGCGTCGTTGCCTAGTTCTTAGGCAGCGAGGGAGTAGTGCGTGTTGGCACTTGGTTTGTTCCGGTCGGATTTACGAGGTGCCCGGCCCTCGGCGCGCCACCGCAGGTCGAGTCGGCATCCGGTCGAAGCCGATCGCCCCCGTGTCGTGCGATGCTTATCGGCGATGGCTCCCGCGGGCACAAGGCGGCCGTGCGATCCATGTCCGGAATCGCGCCGCACCCATCGCCCCGCGCGGTCGCCGGGCACGGCGCGAGGCCACGCCCGGCGTCACTGCACCTGGATCGTGCTGGCGATCGCGTTCGAGAGCACGACGCCGAGGCTGTTCTGCCCGTTCGGCAGGCTGTTCGCCGCGACGATCGCAGCGCCCTGCGCGTACAGGTTGAAGCCGGCCGGCACGCCCGGCGGGATCGTGAACGTGTTCGTCTGCGTGCTGCCGACGCCGACGAAGGAGTACGTGGCGTCGAGCGACGCGACGTGCAGCTTGCAGCCGGGCGCGCCGAGGAAGGCGAGGTCCGTGCCGGCGAGATCCTGGCCGACGCTGAGGATCGTCAGGCCGAGCTGCAGGCCCGAGCCCGGGCTGGTCTCCGGCACGCCGGTGTGCGTGTACGTGACGACCGTGCCGGTCGTGGCCGTCGAGACCGGCGCTGGCGCGGCGGTCAACGCCACCGGCGTGAGGTTGGCCGTGCTCACGGTGTACGGCAGGCTGGCCGCGAGCGACTGGCTGCCGCCGTCCACCGACGGACCGCCCGGCGAGTAGCCGAACAGCGTCGCCGAGCCGAACGAGCTGCTGGTGTTGGCGTCGACCGCCTGGAAGACGACGACGATCTGTCCGGTCGCGAGCGTGAACTGCACCTGGATGGTGCTGCGGTTCTGCACCTCGGGCGACGCGTAGCTCTCGACGTCGTTCCACGTCACGTAGACGACGCCGGCGACCTCCTCCCAGACGATGCGGCCGCTGCCGGGTTCCTGCTCGTTGTGGTCGTGCCAGAACCAGATGGCGGGGTTGGCGGCGCCGAGGAAGCCGCCAGTCGTCGGCGTGTAGTTGGTCGTGCCGGGGAACGTCTGCGCCGCGCCACCCCACGAGATCAGTCCGTTGCTGTGCACGCGCAGCGTCACCTGCGGCCCCTGCGGCGTCGCCAGCGGCGCGCTCAGCGGCAGCAGCGCCTCGGCGTCGTCAGCGGGCGTGACGAACACGTTGGCTGCGCCGGCGCCGGGCGCCACGAACGCGCCGCCGGCGGTGATCGCGTACGTCGCGCCGCTGTTGGTCAGCGTGAACGACTGGCCCTGCAGGCCGGCGCTGGCGGTCGCCGCGTCGGCGAACAGCGCGTAGAACGAATCGCTGACGGTGTAGCAGCCGGCGCCGTAGGCCGTGTGCGTGGCCGGCGTCGGGCCGCACGGGATCGTCTGCGTGTAGCCGCCGGCGGCGTTGGGCGCGAAGCGGATCGTCTTGCCGGACAGGTCCCACGACGCAGCGTTGGCGAAGCCCTCCCACATCAGGGGGATCGAACTGCTGGCGCCGGCGGCGAAGTTCGACGCCGGGGTCGTCGTCGCGCCGACGGCGCTGCCGGCCGACACGCCGACGAACGTCGCCGAGATGGCGAACACGTCGTAGCTGAACTCGACGGCGCCATTGGCGAACATCGTCGCGCTGAAGCTGCGCGCGGGCGCGGTGGCGAGGTAGCTCGTCGTGTTGAGCCACGTCACCTTGTAGGAGACGCCGGGCACGGTCTCCGCGGTGATGTCCCAGCCGGTGGGCATCGCCTGGTTGTCCTGCCAGAAGGGCGCGATGCGCGGACTGCTGCCGGCGACGCCGCGCAGGTTGCCGAGACTGCCGTAGGTGTACGACGCGGCGGCGCCCGTCGGGCCGCCGGCGCCCGACAGGTAGACGACGCCGTTGGTGTCGATGCTGGCGTGCGTCAGCGCGGTGGCGACGCCGGCCATCGGGAACGTCAGGCCCATCGCCTGCGGCGAGGTGCGGCCTTCGTCGTGCAACGGGTCGGCGCCGCCCGAGGTCGACGCGATGCTGGCTGTCACGCTCGTGCCACCGGCGGCGACGAAGCACGATTGGGCGGAAGCCGTCGCGACGAACGCGGCGGCAGCGGCGAGGATGGCAAGGGGACGGTGCATGGTGCGAAGCGCGTGATGTGTGGCGAGTGGGCAGCGATCCGGCGGTTGCCGGTGGCAGGCGCGGCGAGGCCGCGAATGGTACCCCGAAGCCGCAGCGCCGGCAGGCGGTGGCGAGAGGGCCGTGGCACCGATGCCAGCGTGGTTGCGCCACGCCGCCACGGTCGCGCGCATTCCCCCGCGGCCGCCGCTAGCATCCCCGCCCGATGACTTCCCTCGCGCCTGTCCGCGAAGTCCACGTCGGCCCGGTCGCCTTCGGCGGCGGCCGGCCCTTCGCCTTGATCGCCGGCCCCTGCGTCATCGAGAGCCGCGAGCACTGCCTGCGCCACGCCCGCGCCATCCACGCGGCCTGCGCGGCGGCCAACGTGCCGCTGGTGTTCAAGTGCAGCTTCGACAAGGCCAACCGCACGTCGGGCGGCGCCTTCCGCGGCCCGGGCATGCAGGAAGGCCTGGCGATCCTCGCCGAGGTCCGCCGCGAACTCGGCGTGCCGGTGCTGACCGACGTGCACGAGCGCGAGCAGTGCGCCGCCGCCGGCGCCGTCGTCGACTGCCTGCAGATCCCGGCGTTCCTCTGCCGCCAGACCGACCTGCTGCTCGCCGCCGCGGCGACCGGCAAGGCGGTCAACGTCAAGAAGGGCCAGTTCCTCGCCCCTGAGGACGTCGGCAACGTGCTCGGCAAGCTGCTGCAGTCGGGCAACCCCAACGTGATGATCACCGAGCGCGGCACGTCGTTCGGCTACCGCACGCTGGTCGTCGACTTCGCCGGCTTCCCGACGATGCGCGGCTTCGGCCAGCCGCTCGTGTTCGACGCCACCCACTCGGTGCAGCGCCCCGGCGGCGCTGGCACGTCGACCGGCGGCGACCGCACCAAGGTGCCGTTCCTCGCCCGCGCGGCGGTCGCGTGCGGCGTCGACGGCCTGTTCCTCGAAGTGCACGAGGACCCCGACCACGCGCCCAGCGACGGCCCGAACATGCTGCGCCTCGCCGACCTGCCGACGCTGCTGCGCGACCTCGTGCGCATCCAGGACGTGGTGCGCGGCGCGTGACCGCGCCGCCGCGCGTCGTGCTCTGCGGCGTCGCCGGCTGCGGCAAGACGACCGTCGGCCGCGCGCTCGCCGGGCGACTCGGCGTCGCCTTCGTCGACGCCGACGACTTCCATCCGCCGGCCAACGTCGCCCGCATGGCCCGCGGCGAACCGCTCGACGACGACGCCCGCGCTGGCTGGCTGGCGGCGGTGCACGGCGAGCTCGCGCGCCGCGTCGCCACCGGCGACGGCGTCGTGCTCGCCTGCTCGGCGCTGCGCGCGCGCCATCGCGAACGGCTGCAGAGCGGCCTGCCGCCGCTGCGGTTCGTGCACTTGCGCGTGCCGGCCGCCACGCTCGCTCTGCGCCTCGCCGCCCGCGTCGGCCACTTCTTCCCGGCATCGCTGCTGCCGAGCCAGCTCGCCACGTGGGAAGAACTCGGCGCCGACGGCCTCGACGTCGACGGCAGCGGTCCGCCCGCCGCCGTCGCCGCAAAGATCGCTGGCGCGCTCGCGGCACGGTGAACCTTCACACAGCGTTCGCCATGCGCTTGCGCGGACCGGCAGGATGCGCGCCCGTGACCGAGTTGCCCGACGCCCTGCTGCTCTGCCTCGCCGGCCTCGCCGCCATGCTCTGCGCCCGTCGCTGGCGCGCTGGCGGCGTGCGCAAGGCGCTGCGCACCGGCTGATCGCCGCCCGTGCGCGTTGCCCGCGCCGGTCGCGGGACTATCCTCGGCGGTCCGCCTTGCCGCTCCGCCGCACCGACGCCTTGCTGCTCGCCACGTTCGCGCTCTGCGCGGCCGCGGTGGCGTTGTGCGCACGGGACGCCGCCACTCCGGCGATGCCGCCACCCGACGCCGAACCGACGTCGGCGCCGACGCCCGAGTCCCCCACGGCGCCTGACGGCGACGACGCCGCCGAACGCGCCGCCGGCTCGCTCGCGCCGCTGGCCTCGACCCCGCGCCCGACAGCGCCCCGCGTCGACACGACTGGCTGGACCAGCGGCATCGTGCGCGGCGACATCCAGCTGGCCGTCTCGGTGCTCGACCGCATCGAGACGATCACGGTCGAGGTCGTCGAGGCGCGCAGCGCCGTGGCCGCCGACGGTTCGGTCAAGCTGCCGACGCGCCTGATCGCGCCGGTCGAGCGCGGCCGCGGCACGCCGACCTTCGAGGTGCGCGGCGTGCCGTTCTCCGAACATCCGTACGTCGTGCTCGTTCGTTCGCCGGGACTCAACGGCAGCCGCACGATCGTCACCGTCGACGCACAGCGACCGCTGCACGAAGACCTCGTGCTGGCGATCACGCCGGGCGTCGCGCTCTCGCTGCTGATCCGCGACCAGGAGATGACGCCCTACGCCGGCGTCGAGATCGCGCTGCAGCCGCTCGGCGAGCCGGTCGGTCGGACGCCGCGCGTCGGTCGCACCGACAACTTCGGCTCGCTGGTCCTGCCCGAGGTGCTCGCCGGCGAGTACGAGCTGCGCGCGACGCAGGACGGCATGTTGCTGCGCGACCCCGAGCGCGTCGTCGTGCAGCCGGGCAGTCGCGCTGCGGTGCCGGGACAGGCGCACAAGCTGGTGATCGAACGCGGCGTGCCCGTCGACGTGACCGTCGTCGATCGCATCGGCCGGCCGATCGAAGCCGCGAAGGTCACCGCGACGGCGACCGACCGGCTCAAGCTCACGGTGCGCGAGACGTCTTCCGACGTCGGCGGCGTGGCGCGCCTGCCGCTGTTGCAAGGCGGCACCTGGCAGGTCACGGTCGCGCTCGAAGGCTTCCACCTGTGGGATCGGCAGATCACGGTGAAGCCGTTCCAGGATCCGGTGCACCTCGAGGCGCGCCTCGTGCCGATCGGTCGCTGACCGCGATGGCGAATCGCTTCCGGCGGTCGCGCAGGGTCGCTATCGTCCTCGGCCAGCAATGGGCCAACCGATCGTCGACCTCGCCAGCCTCGACCTCAGCCGCGCCGTCGTGGCGGACGAGGAACTGCGCACCTGCCTGCCCCACCGGCACGAGTTCCAGTTGCTGGACGGCATCTGCCACTACGACGCGGAACGCGGCATCGCCGTCGCCTGGAAGGACTGGGACGAGAACCCGTGGTGGGCCCGCGGCCACGTGCCGGGCCGTCCGATCATGCCCGGCGTGCTGATGATCGAGGGCGCCGCGCAGATCGCGACGTTCCTCGTCAAGCAACGGAGCGACTGGGCGCGCGACCGCATGATCGGCTTGGCCGGCCTCGACGACGTGCGCATCCGCGGCCAGATCACGCCGGGCTCGCGCGTGCACTTCGTCGCCGGCGACCTGCAGCTGTCGGGCCGCCGGCTCGCGAAGATGCACGCGCAGGTGTTCTGCAACGGCCAGATGACGCTCGAGACGCACGTCATGGGCGTGATGCTGTGAGCGGCGGAAGCCGCGGGCGGCGCGCGTGAACGACGACCGGATGCCGCGCTGGTTCTGGTTCCTGCCGGCGATCGCGATGGTCGCATGGTGGCCGGTGGCGCCATGGTGGCAGAGCGACGACTACGTCGCCGTGCACTACGCGCAGTCGTGGGAGCGCGCGCTCGCCGACTTCACCGGGCCGCAGTACGGCGCGACGGACCTGTGGGCGTTCTGGCGACCGCTGATCACGGCGAGCTTCCGGCTCGACCAGGCGCTCGGCGGTCCCTTCCCGCCGCTGTCGCACGTCAGCAATGTCCTGGCGCACGCGGTCTCGACGCTGCTCGTCGCGTGCGTCTGGCGGCGCTTCCTCGCCCCACAGCCGGCGTTCCTCGCCGGACTGCTGTGGGCGCTGATGCCGACGCACCAAGGCTCGATCTGCTGGGCCGTCGGCCGCGTCGACAGCCACACCACCGTCTGGTGCCTCGCCGCCGTGCTGGTCGCGCTGCGCGGCGCCGATCGCCGGGAAGCGGCGACGTCGGCGCTGTTCGCGCTGACGGCAGGGGCGCTGCTGAGCAAGGAGTCGGCGCTCGTCGTGCCAGCGCTCGCCACCCTCGCCGCCGCCGCGCGCTCCGCAACGCCCGGCCTCGTGGGGCGCCTGCGCGACGGCGCCAACTGGGCGCTCGGCGCGTGGATCGCGCTGGCCGTCTACCTGCCGCTGCGCTGGTGGGCGCTCGGTCGCTTCGGCGGCTACGACGCCGCCACCTTCGACCTGCCGGCGATGGCGCGCGGGCTCATGACCGTGCTCGGACAGCTCGCCGCGCCGTTGCGCTGGATCGGCGTCCCCGACGACCTGCCGCTGCCGGAGCAGGCGTGGACGACGGCCGCGGCGCTGCCGGTCGCCGTCGCGGTCGTGCTGGCCGCCGCGCGCCGGCCGCGCATCGCGGTCGGGGCCTTCGCCGTCTACCTCGTCGCCGTCGCGCCGGCCGCGTCGTTCCTGGCCGCGGCCGACAATCCGCAGACGCTGCGCCTGCAGTACCTGCCGAGCGTCGCGCTCGTCGGCGTCGTCGCCGCAGCCGGTCGCTGGCCGGTCGTCGCCGCGCTGATCGCCTTCGCGTGGCCATTCGTCGCCATGCGCAACGAACAGATCGACGCCGACCGTGAGTCGGGGGCGATGCACCGCGCGCTGCTGCGCGAAGCCGCTGACGGCGCGCCCGATCCGATGTTCGTCGCGGGCCTGCCGCACGCGAGCGGGCGCGGCGGCGCGGTGCAGCTGCACTTCGGCGTCGACCGCATGCTGCAACCGCCGTTCACCGCGCAGGCACGTCGCCTGTTCGCCTTCCGGCCGCTCGCCGTGTCGGACTCGGCGTTCCGCCTCGAACTCGTCGAAGGCGTCCCGGCGGCGCTGCCGAGCGGCTCGACGTGGGCGTTCCATGGCGCGAGCTCGCTCGTGCAGACGCTGCCGCGCATCGACCTGCCGGACCTGACGGTCGCGGGCATCGACGAGAATGGCGTCGACCTCACCCGGCCGGCGCTCGACGCCATGCTGCCTGCCGACGGGCCGCGACCCGTGCTGACGACGCCGGGCGTGCACGCGCAGGCTCATCGCCTGACGGTGTTCACCGCCGGCGGCTACCTCGCCACCATCTGCCGCGACCACGCGCCCGAAGGCGCGAAGGACGGCGCGCTCGACTTCCGCGCCTGGTTCGCCGGCGATGGCCGATCCGAGCCGGCGCGCTACGGCTTCGGCGGCGCCGAGTTCGTCGGCGAAGCGCTCGGCGTGCCGACCACCATGGACCTCGAGCCGGCGTTCCCGTGCCTGCTCGAGGCCGGCTCGATCGCGCCGGACGGAGCCTTCCAGGCAACCCATCGCGCTCGCCGCATGATCGTGCTGCGCTTCGACCGCGGCTTCGCCGGCTGGGTGCGCAAGGCGCAAGGTCGGTAGCGGCGAAGGCTCGTTGCCACGGCGCGATGCCGCGCTATTGCAGCAGCGATCCGGACGCCGCCGATGACGGGCATGGATCCGAGCGACTGAATGGGAAGCACCGCCGCCAGCCACGACGCGCCCGAGCTCTCGGTCGTGATCGCCTGCTACATGGAGGAAGGCCACCTGGCTGCCTCCGTGCGCGAGCTGGCCGCGACGCTCGACGGCATGGGCCGCAGCTACGAGCTGATCTTCGTCGAGGACAAGAGCACGGACGGCACCGCCAGCGTCGTCGCCGAGCTCGTCGCCGGACGCCCGGAGCGACGAGCCGTCTACCACGCGACCAACCAGGGCCGCGGCGCGACGGTCGCCGAAGGCTTCCGCTTGGCGCGCGGGCGCGTCGTCGGCTTCCTCGACATCGACCTCGAGGTCCACTGCCGCCACCTGCCGATGGTGCTGGCCGCCATCGACCAGGGCGCCGACGGCGCCACCGCGTTCCGCCACTACTCGCCAGGCACGTCGGCCAACGGCTGGATGCGCAAGGCGCTGAGCCGCAGCTACCGCTGGCTGTTCCGACGCTGCTTCGAGACGCCGTTCGACGACCCCGAGACCGGCTTCAAGTTCTTCGTGCGCGAGCGCATCCTGCAGGTGATCGACGAAGCCCAGGACCGCCACTGGTTCTGGGACAGCGAAGTGATGGTGCTCGCCCACCTGCACGGCTTGCGCGTCGTCGAAGTGCCGTGCTTCTTCGAGCGGCGGGACGGCAAGGCGTCGACGGTGAAGTTGCTGCGGGACATCTGGCGGTACTTCGTCGCCATCCGAGGGTTCCGGGCCAGGTTGCGCGAGCGCGCCGAGCGGACGACGGCGACCGCGTGAGCGGGTGGTTGCGGGGGTGGATTAGGGGGTGATGGGGTGCGCGGGGGGATGGGGTGGAGGGGTGGATGGGTGGAGGGGTGGCCCCGCTAGAAACGTTGTGGGCAGAACATCGCGGCCAACACCGACGCAGCCGCTCCGAAGGCCTGGGAGAAGTGGATCCGTAGCATCCGCGCCGAAACGCCAGCCAACTCGGGGCATCGTCGACACGCGCATCCAACTCGGAACTCTGCGCCGTTCTCGCGGCCTCATCTGCGCGTAGCACCACCGTCGCACTGGCCGGCGGCTCACTGCCCTGACGTTTCCCGAACATCGAGCTTGCGTCGCTGGCCTGCGGTGTGTATGTTCGCGGAATCAAGTGGCCGTCGACGGCGCGAACGGATGGTCCGGCGCGCAACCACATCGACCGGCGTCACGTGTTCACGCGCACTGGGGCGCACTGGGATCGGGAAGGCACTGGCACCGCGATGACGACGACGCGCAACGCTGCGAGCAAGAACAGCAAGCCGCCGACCAAGCCGCCCCGCTCGTCGAAGCCCCGCCGCCC
>JBEITC010000030.1:0-16990 GCA_040375075.1 Planctomycetota bacterium
CCGCCGCGGCCGGCTTCTCGGCGTCCTTCAGCGGCGCCGCCTGCGGCGCCACCGGCTGCTCGAACTTCGGCTGCGGCACGCCCGTCGGCGCCTTGAGCCGCAGCACGTCGCCGGCGGCGACGCCTGACAGGATCTCGACGCGCTCGCTGTTCTGGCGGCCGCACTGGACCGGCGTCGCGACCGGGCCGTTGGCGCCGGTCTTCCACACGTAGTTGACCGAGCGGTCGCGGTAGACCGCCTGCAGCGGCACCGGCAGCGTGTCCTTGACCACCTCGACCATGATCGTGACGTTGGCGGCCATGCGCGAGCGCAGGCGGCTGTCGGGGTTGTCGGAGTCGAGGTCGACGATCGTGCTGTAGACCTTGCGATCGCTGGTCATCCAGCCGCTGTTGCTGTCGGCGACCGGCGCGACGTTGGTGACGCGGCCGGCGAACTGCTCGCCTTGGAAGGCCTCGACGGTCACCACCGCGGACTGGCCGCGCGTGACCTTGTCGACCTGCGCCTCCTGCACCTTGATGAGGCAGCGCATCTTGGTCGTGTCGGGCAGGATGATCAGTTCCTGGCGCTCGCGCACCTGCACGCCCTCGCGCACCGCCTCGCCGCCGCCGCGGTTGCGGTCGATGCGCGCGTACACCACCGTGCCGGGCGTCGGCGCGTAGACGACGGCGCTCTTGATCTGGCGGTCGAGCACGTCGAGCCGTTCCTTGGCCAGCTCGAACTCGAGCCGCTTGGACTCGAGGTCGCTGGTCGACTTGATCTCGGCGGCGGCGTTGGCGCCCTTGACGCGCTCGAGCTCGAGGGCCGCGTTGTCGCGGTCCTGGGTCATCTTGATGCGGTCCTTGGCGAGCGTGTAGTTGATCAGCAGGTCGAGGTCGTTCCACGCCAGCGAGACCTTGCTCATCTGCGACTGGAACGAAAGCTGGTCGGAGTCGAGCTGCGTGCGGGTGATGAACTGGCGCGCGGCGAGCCGGCGGCTGTAGCCGTAGGTGTCCTCCTTGACCTTGAGCTCCGACATCGCGACGCGGATGGCGTCGGCCTGCGCGAGGATCTTGTTGCCGATCTCGCCCATGTCGCGCGCTGCCGCAGCGGCGCGGTCGCCTTCGACGGCCAGCAGCTCGTAGACCTTTTCGACCAGGCCGGCGTAGCTGCGCGGATCGACCTGCGTCGCCGCGATGTTCGCCGGGATCGGCGGGATGTCGGCGCCCTTGCCGGCGCTGGCCTCGGCCGGTTCGGCGGCCGGCGGGTTCACCAGCGAGAGCAGGCGCGTGATCATGTCGCCGTTGGTGCCCTCTTCGCCGTCCGACTTGCGGCCGAGCAGCTTCTCGAGGTCGAGCTCGGCGATGCGCAGGTTCGACGCCGCCGTGTTGAGGTTGGTCGTCAGCTGCTTCTGCAGGATCTCCTGCTCCTTGCGCGCCTGCACCAGCGCGGCCTCGGCCTTGCCGACGGCGATGCCCTGGTTGGCGCGCTTCTCGACCAGCTCGCTGACGTCCAGCTCGACGAGCTTCTCGCCCTGCTTCACCATCGTGCCCTCGGGCACGATGAAGATGATCGTCGATTGGCCTTCGACCTCGGAGCGCACGATGGTCTCGCGCAGCGCCTGCAACTCGGCGTTCTCGCGCACGGTGATCGGCAGGTCGTCCTTCTTGACCGTGAACTGGTCGGGATCCTGCGTCGGGGCGCTGGCGGAGTCGCTGCCGCATGCGGCGAGCAGGGCGGCGAGGGCGAGCAGGCGGAGGCGGGCTGGGGCGTTCATCGGCTTCACTCGGCGGTCTTGGCCTGCGGCAGCGGCAGGCTGGTGTCGAAACGGAAACCCTGCGGCACGAGGCGGATCGCCTCGAGGTCGTTCATCAGTTGCAGGCGGGCGATCGAGAACTCGACGATCGCGGCGTTGCGGGCCAGCTGGGCGTTGAGCAGCGAGCGCTGCGCGTCCAGCTTCTCCAGCACCTGGATGCGGCCGGCGTCGTACAGGTCGGTCGTCGCCTCGACGCGGCTCTCGGCGACCTCGACGGCCGTCGACTGGATCCGGTACGTCTGCAGCGCCGCCTGGATGTTGCGCATCGAGTTGCGGACGTTGAAGGCGAGCTGGTCCTCGCTCTGTTCGCGGGCGCGGATCGCCTGGTCGAACGTGATCAGCGCCGCGCGGTAGACGTTGCGCGAAGGCACGCGGTTGAGCGCCAGGTCGAGGTCGAAGCCGGCGCGCCAATCGACCTTGGACCAGTCGAGGTCGAGGCCCTTGCCCGACTCCGACGGCACCGACACGTCGGTCGTCAGGTCGAGCTGCATGTTGAGCGCGTCCTCGGCGACGAACACCTTGCGGCCGGCGTCGGCGACCTCGTCGATCGTCGTCAGGTGGTCGTAGCGCCGCGTCAGCGACAGCTCGACCGCGCGGTCCTCGGCGAGTTCGATGGTGCCCACGCCGGCGGCGACGAGCGCGTCCAGCTCGCCGACGTCCAGCTGCAGTTGCGTCGTCGTCGGCAGGCCGAGCAGCAGCTTGAAGCGGTCGAGCGCCGCCTGCAGGCGGTTGGCGGCCGTGACCCGTTGGGCGTCGGCCGTCAGCACGTCCTGCTGCGAGCGGCCGAGGTCGGTCACCGTGCGGCGGCCGGCGTCGAACAGCGCTTCCACCTGGGTGCGCAGATCGCTCAGGCGCACGTAGTTCGCCTCGACGTTGACGAGGTCGCGCATCTGGCGCGTGATGTTCCAGTAGTCGCTCGCCAGCGTGACGACGAACTGCGCGCGGAAGCGCTCGTAGTCGCGCAGCGCGTAGACGACGTTGCGCTCGGACTGCGTCAGCGGCTCGCGCGCGACGCGGCGACCGGCGCCGCGCAGCAGCGGTTGCGTGATCGTCAGGTCGAGGATGGAGCCGCCGTCGAAGCTGCCGCCGGAGAGCACCGAGCGGAGGAACGTCTGCACGAAGTTGGCGACGACGCGCGTGCCGTACACGCTGTTGGCGCTGCCGCCGAGGTCGTCGGACAGCCGGGCGGTGTCCGCGACGTCGGCTTCGCCGTCGATCGCGGCCGAGCCGCCGCCGGCCCAGCGCCAGGCGAAGTCGTTCTGGCTGCGCGTCAGGTTGAGGGCGGCGAGGTACAGCCGTTCCTTCTGGGTCTGGTAGTCGCGGTTGTTCTCGGCGGCGACGTCGAGCGCCTGCGCCAGGGTCAGGGTGACCGGGTAGCGGTTGGCCTGCAGTTGCTTGCGCAGCGTGTCGACAGGTCGCTCGACCGCAAATGCCCGCTCCGTGCCGGTCAGTTGCTTCGTCGTGTCGCCGAGGATGCTGTAGACGTCTTCGTCGGCCGACTGCTTGTTGGGTTCGGGCTGGTACAGGCAGCCGCCCAGAAGGAGGCCGAAGATCGGCAGGAGACCGAGGGTCGGCACGAGACCGAGGGTCGGCGGGAGAAGGCGGGGCGGTCTTGGGTGGGGGCGGCGCACGGTTCCGAGATCAAGAATCTGACCTGTCTTAGGGACGCGGGGTTCTTTTTTCTCCCCTGTGGAAAGACTGTTACTACGATGCGGAGACTGGCGGTACCGGTCGGTCTGGACCGGAGCGAACCGGGGGCATGGCTGCGATCCTCATCACCGCGGGGCCGACCCGCGAGCACATCGATGACGTGCGTTTCTTGAGCAATGGCAGCTCGGGACGCATGGGGTTTGCCCTCGCCCTTGCTGCTGTCGCTGAGGGCCACCAGCCGACGCTCGTGCTCGGTCCGACCGAACTGCCGCCGCCTGCCGGCGTCGCCGTGGTTCGCGTGGAGTCGGCCCTCGAGATGCAGGCTGCTGCCGAACGCGCCTTCGCCGGCGCGGATGTCGCCATCGCCGCCGCCGCCGTGTGCGATTGGCGGCCGGCCCGCCGCGAGCCGGGCAAGCCGCCGAAGCCGGCCGCCGGCGGCGGTCAGACGATCGAACTCGTCGCCAACCCGGACATCGTCGCCGGCCTCGCTGCCCGGAAGGGGCAGCGCGTCGTCGTCGGTTTCGGTCTCGAGTCGGCGGCGGCCGGCATGCCCGCGGCGATCGCGCGCGGCCGGCGCAAGCTGGCCCAGAAGGGCCTCGACCTCGTCGTCGTCAACCTGCACGACGCGATCGGCAGCGACGACGCGGAGTTCGTGATGTGTCATGCGGACGGCCGCGACGAGGCGTTGCCTCGGGGCGGCAAGGATGCGGCGGCGGCGAAGATCGTCGCTGCGGCGGTGCAACTGTGGCGGGAGAGGGCAACGACGTGACCAAGAACGACACCAGGGAAGTCGAAGCGGCGCCGCGCAAGCGCGCCAAGCCGGAAGCGGACAAGGCGCGCGCGCCGATGACGCAGCGGGCCCGCGAAGTGGTGGGCCTCGCGCTCGCCGGCTTCGCGCTGTTCGCGATGCTCAGCCTCGCGACGTTCCGGCTGTCCGGGCTCGATGGCACGATCCCGAGCGGCGGCCTGCAGAACCTCGGCGGCGCCGTCGGCTACTACCTCGCGCACGGTTTTGCGCGCAGCCTCGGCCTCGCCGGCTGGGTGCCGTTCGCGATGCTGCTCGCGGCCGCCGTCGGCCTGTTCGTCGGCAAGCCGCTCACGCGGCCGACGATCAAGGCGCTCGGCGCCGTCGTGTTCGCGGCGATGTTCGCGATCCTGCTGGCCGGCGGCGACGGCCAGGCCGGTCGCACCGCGGCGACGCCATTCGGCGCCGGCGGCGTGTTCGGCAGCGTCGTCTCGCCGCGCCTCGAGGCAGGCTTCGGCGGCACCGGTCGCGTGCTGATCGTCCTCTTCGGCGCCGCGATGGGCCTGATGATCGCGACCGAGTGGCTGTTCTCGCAGTTGGTCGCGCGCACGATCGCGGCGATCGACGCGTTGATCCGCCGCACGCTGCGGCGGCCCGCCGCCGCGGTCGCCGGCCATCCGGCGGCGTTGGCCGGCGAGGACGACGAAGACGGCGCGCCGGCGCCGCGCAAGCGCCGCAAGCCAGTCGCTGCGACCGCCGTCGCCGACGCAGCGGCCGAGGACGACGAGGTCGCCGCGGACGACGACGAGTCGGCGCCGGCGAAGCCCGCGCGCGCGCGTCGCGTCGCCGTCGACGCGGAGGGCGACGACGACGTGGAAGAGCGCAGCGGCGGCGCCAAGGCCCCGATCGCGGCGGCCGAAGGCGACGAGGAAGCGGAGAGGCCGTCGCGCCGCCGCCGCGGGCGCCGCGACGAGGACGACGCCGACGATGTGGCCGAGGGCGACGACGTCGCCGCCAAGGCGAAGGTCGCGGCAGATGCCGAGGACGACGGCGAGATCGCGGTCGTCGGCCGCGCCGGCAAGGACAAGGGCGACGCGAAGGCCGCCGACGGCAAGGCCAAGGCCGACAAGGGCGCGCCCGCGGAGCCGCCGATGGCCGAGCCGCCGGTCGCGCCGCCCGAGCCGCCGAAGCCGATGATCGTGCTGCAGCCGAAGCCCAAGCCGAAGCCGAAGCCCAAGCCCAAGCCGGTCGCGCAGAACCTGCCGTTCGAGGAGTACCCGTTCCCGCCGGTCGAGCTGTTCCAGGAGCCGGGCGACCAGGACGCATCGATCGCCGAGGAGACCCTGAAGCGCAGCAGCCAGGCGATCCTCGACAAGCTGGCGAACTTCGGGATCCAGGCGGAGGTCGTCGAGGTCTCCGTCGGCCCGGCCGTCACGCAGTACGAACTGCGCCTCGGCGCCGACATCCGCGTCAACAAGATCACCAGCTTCGAGAGCGACCTCGCCGCGGCGCTGAAGGCCGTGTCGGTGCGCGTCGTCGCGCCGATCCCGGGCAAGGACACGGTCGGCATCGAGGTGCCGAACGCCGAGCGCCAGAAGGTGTACATGCGCGAGCTGCTCGAGACGTTCGGCCGCTCGGAGGAGAACGCCATCCCTCTGTACCTCGGCAAGGACGTCGCCGGCAACTCGATCGTCGAGGACCTGGCGAAGATGCCGCACCTGCTGATCGCCGGCACCACCGGCTCCGGCAAGTCGGTGTGCATCAACACGATCCTGCTGTCGATCCTGATGACGCGCACGCCGGAGCAGGTGAAGCTCATCCTGGTCGACCCGAAGATGGTCGAGCTGATGTCGTACAAGAAGGTGCCGCACCTCTGCTGCGACGTCGTCACCAACATGAAGAAGGCGGCCGGCGTCCTGCAGTGGGCCGTCGACGAGATGGAGAACCGCTACGCGCTGCTGGCGGCCGCGGGCGTGACCCACATCCGCAACTACAACCGCCTCGGCGCGCAGGAGCTGGCGAAGCGCCTGCAGCGCGAGCCCGACCCCGAGCGCGTCAAGCTGCCGTACGTCGTCATCGTCATCGACGAGTTCGCCGACCTCATGTCGGTCGCGCAGAACGAGGTCGAGGAGCACATCCAGCGCCTCGCGCAGAAGTCGCGCGCCGTCGGCATGCACGTGATCCTGGCGACGCAGCGCCCGAGCAGCGAAGTCATCACCGGCATCATCAAGTCGAACCTGCCGACGCAGATCTGCTTCCGCGTCGCGCGCAAGCTCGACTCGCGCATCGTCATCGACGCCAACGGCGCCGAGAAGCTGCTCGGCCACGGCGACATGCTCTACATGCCGCCGGGCGGCGGCGCGATGCTGCGCGCGCAGGGCACGTTCGTCACCGACGACGAGAAGGACAAGGTCGTCGCGTTCCTCGAGGACAAGGGCCAGTCGCCGCGCTTCACCCCCGAGCTGGTGCAGACGCAGTCGAGCTCGCGGCCGAAGATCGGCGATCGCGACGACCGCTACGTCGAAGCCGTCAAGGTCGTGCTGCAGAGCCAGCGCGGCTCGGCGACGCTGCTGCAGCGCGCGCTCGCCGTCGGCTACACGCGCGCGACGCGCCTGCTCGAGCTGATGGAGGAGGATGGCCTGGTCGGCGCGTTCGTCGGCAGCAAGTCGCGCGACGTGCTGATGTCCTGGGAGGAGTACGAGGCGCGCGAGGCCGCGATGGCCGATGCCGAGGAAGCCGATGCGGCGTCGGCCGACGACGCGGCGGATGGCGGGTTGGGCGCCGCCGCCACGCCGACGGACGCTCTCGCCGGGGCGCCCGACGGCGCGGGCCAGGACGAGGCTGGGGACGAGCCGGCCGCGCCGGTCGCCGCCGTCGCCAACACCGCCGACGCCGTCGACGACGAAGGGGTGCCGTTCGTGCCGGACGCCAAGGTCGCCACCGACTGACGCGGTGGCGATGCCGTCGCCGCGCGCGGCGGCTGGACCCCATCGCTTGTGGTCGTGCGACCCCGCCAGTAGATTGCCTCGCTGTCCGTCCGGTGGTGCCGGATGGCTGCATGGGATCCGCCCGGGAGGGGCGCATGACCACGAACACGCTCGGCTCCGAACCCGCATTCCGTCCAAAGCCCGCCACCGCGTGGCTGCTGCCGTTCGCGCCGATGGGCTTCGCCGCCTTCTCGCTGTCGGCGCTCGTCTTCTTCCACCTGCGCCAGGACGCGTTCGAGGTCCAGTCGGCCCTGCAGCACGCCTACGCCGCGCTCTACCGCACGATCGGCTTCGCGCCGGCGGTGATGTTCTTCGGGTTGGTCATCCTGTGGAGCACCATCTGGCTCGCCAACGGCACGTTGAAGCGGCCGCTGCACCGGCTCGGCCGGCTGGCGGCGATGGCGGTGCTGCTCGGCGTGCTCTTGAACCTCGGCGATGGCGGCGTGTCGCCGGCGCTGCACAAGGGCGCGATCGGTGCCGCCGTGGCGCAGGCGCTCGTCAGCGCCGTCGGCTACTGGCCGAGCCTCGTGCTGGTCTGGGCCGTGACGTTCGCATCGCTGCTGCTCGCGACGGACTTCTTCTTCCAGGAGAGCTTCGAGCGCATGTTCGCCGTTCCGCGCGCCGAGGGGCCTGGCCAGGGCGACGCGGGCGTCGAGCCGGTGGCGTCGGACCGTCTGCGCGATGTCGCCGGCGCTGCCGAGCCCGTCGCCGATGCCGCGGCCACGCCTGCGCCCGTCGAAGTCGAACCGACGCGCCGCCGCCGCAGCTACGACGAGCGCCGCGCCGAGCGCGAAGCGATGGCGTCGCGCTGGAGCGCGCTCGCTGACGCGCCGGCGAGGAGCGAGGCCACGGTGGACGAGCCCGTCGCCACTGCGTCCGCAGCATCCGAGGCGTCGGCCGCGGATGCCTTCGGACTCAGCGCGGCGCGCGTCGTCGACGCGATCGACGCAGCGGCCGAGCTGGCTTCGGCGGCGGTCGAGAGCGATGTGCCGGAGGCCTTGCAGCGCGAGGCCGCGGACGATGGTTACACGCCGGCCATGCCGAGCGCGCAGCGCACGCCGATCCTCTTCCCTGACGAGATGCCGCCTGCCGGATCCGTGCCGAGCGCTGCCGAGGCGACGCCGCTCGCTGCGGACGAATGGCCGCCGGCGCCGGTCGTGGCCGATGCGGCTGCGAACGGCGTGGACGCAGGCGCCAACGCCAACGAAGCGATCGCGGCGCACGCTGCGCCTGCGACCGACGCTGGCGACAGCGCCGCGGTGGTGGACGACGGCGACGACGCGCTCGGCCTCGGCGACGAGGTCTTCGTGCTCGCCGACTCCAACGACCCGGGCTACGCGGCGAGCTTCGGCGCCGTCGCTGAGGACGCCGAGGACGAAGACGTCGACGCCGAGGCAGTCGACGCCGAGGCCATCGACGCCGAACTCGCGCCGGTGACCGCGTCCGACGACGTGACCGCGCACGTGGCCGTTGGCGCGTCGGTGGTGGCGGACGAGTCCGCTGCCGCGCCCATGAAGGCAATCTCGGAGCAGACCGAGGCGGCAACCGCGACTCCGGTCGAGGCGGCGGTCGCGATTCCGCGGCCCGATGCAGTCCCTGCGCGCGCCGCCAGCGGTCTCGACGAGGCGTTGGTGGGCGAGGCCGTCGACCTGGTCACCAGCGCGCGCCGCGCGAATACGGTCTTCTTGCAGCGGAAGTTGCGCGTCGACTACGACGTCGCCGCCGCGCTGCTGGCCGAGCTCGCGGCACGCGGGGTCGTTGCCCTGGACGCGGACGCGACGCACGGGCGCGTGCTGCGGTGATCGGCGGCGCCCCGTCCCCCGGGGCGCGCGCCGCGGTTTCCCACAGCATCTGGATAGTTGTCAACGTAGCGCTGGCTTGCGCCGACTCTCGCGCTCGCTAAGGGACTGCATCTTCCGCGGCCATGGTCGACTTCAAGCAAACCTTCGACGGGCGCGGCGTCCCGCAGAATCTGGAGGCCGAGCGCTCCGTGCTCGGCGCCCTGCTGCTGCACTCGGACGCCGTCGTCGACGTCACGTTCCTGAAGCCTGACGACTTCTACCTGCCGCGCCACCAGGTGATCTTCCAGGCGATCGTCGACGCCTACAACGGTCGGCACGCCACCGACCCGATCGTCGTCGGCGAGGAACTGTCGCGCGCGGGCCGCATGCAGGAGGCCGGCGGCCACGAGATGTTGCTCGACCTGATGGAGGCCGTCGTGACCGCGGCCGGCGTCGTCTACCACGCCGAGATCGTGCGTGAGAAGGCGATCCAGCGCCGACTGCTGGAGACCTGCCTCGACGTCGCCCGCAAGGCGTACGACAACGAGCTCGAGGCCAAGGAGCTGCTCGACGAGGCCGAGCGCCAGATCTTCGAGATCTCGCGGCTCGACAAGACCGGTGACGCCGTCAGCATCGCGGACGTGCTGCAGAGCACGTTCGAGCGCATCGACCGGCTGCGCGAGCGCGAGGGCCGCCTCACCGGCCTCGGCACCGACTACTACGACTTCGACGACATGACGGGCGGCCTGCAGCCCGGCGAGCTGATCATCATCGCGGCGCGTCCGTCGATGGGCAAGACGACCTTCGCGCTCAACCTGACCGAGCGCGTCGCCAACCTCGGCGCCGGCATCGCGTTCTTCTCGCTCGAGATGTCGAACCAGCAGGTCATCCAGAACATGCTCTGCTGCCGCTCGCAGATCGACGGCTCGGCGATGCGCAAGGGCCGCATCACCGACCAGCAGTACAAGCGTCTGCAGGAAGAGGCCGCCAAGCTCTACGAGACGCCGATCTACGTCGACGACACGCCCGGCATCTCGATCACGCAGTTGCGCGCGAAGTGCCGCCGGCTGAAGCAGAAGCACGGCATCAGCATGGTGGTCGTCGACTACCTGCAGCTGATGTCGGGCGGCGGCCGCTTCGAGAGCCGTCAGCAGGAGATCTCGGCGATCTCCCGCGGCCTCAAGAGCATCTCCCGCGAGCTCTCGGTGCCGGTGATCGCGCTGTCGCAGCTCAACCGCGACGTCGAGAACCGCGACGACCACCGGCCGCGCATGAGCGACCTGCGCGAGTCGGGCGCGATCGAGCAGGACGCCGACGTGATCATCCTTCTGCACCGCGACGACTACTACAAGCCGACGGAGCAGAACGCCGGCCTGGCGCAGATCATCATCGCCAAGCAGCGCAACGGCCCGACCGGCGAGGTCGTCCTGCGGTTCTTCCGCGAGTACATGCGTTTTGAGAACTACACCCGCAGGGCCGAACCCATGCAGTGACGGCTGCGGGCGCCGCCGGCCCGGCGGTCGATCCGCGCCCGTGCTCGCCCTCGTCGCCGCCCTGGCGGCGGGGTCGGCGTCGTTGCGCGCGCAGGCGCAGGATCCGACGCCTCCCGGCGCGCCGGTCGCGCCGCGCCAGGGCCAGGGCGACGACGAGGTCGTCTATCCGCAGGACGTCGCGCGTCTGGCCGGCAAGCCGGTGCGTTCGCTGGCGATCGCGCGCATTGTCGGCAACCGGCTCGAGCGCGTCGACGGCGACGCGGCAGCGCCGTACCTGCGCGGACTCGGGGCCGCGGTCGGGCAGCCGTTCGAGCCGCGCACCGTGTCCGAGGACTGCGCCGAGCTCTGGCGCGTCCGCCGCATCGTCGTCACCGGCTTCGCCGCGCCCGATGGCGATGGCGTGGCCCTGACGTACGTGGTCGCCCGCGAGACCACCGTGTTCGCCGGCGTGGAGTACGAGGGCCTCGACCACCTCGAGCGCGCCACGGTCGACGCGCTGCTCGGCGTCTTCCCGGGCGCGCGCATCACCCGCACCGAGGCCGAGGCGATGCGCAAGGCGTTGCTCGCCCGCTACCGGCGCGATGGCTTCGCGCACGCCGAGGTGACGATCGAGGAAATGGCCGCGGACGCCGCCGACGACGCGCCGGCCCAGCCCGACGTCGCCGGTCGCGCCCCTGGCCGCCTGCGCTTCCGCATCGACGAGGGCCCCAAGGTCACCGTCGGCGAGATCCGCTTCTCCGGCAACGCCAGCTTCGCCGGCGATCCGGTGTTGGGCCTGATCGGCGCCGACGACTACCTGATCCGCGACGCCAGCATCGTCAGCAAGCCGGCGCGCGGTCTGCTCAACGGCGACGCCTACAGCCGCGAGCTCATCGACGAAGACCTCGACCGGCTGCGCCTGTTCTATCGCAAGCGCGGCTTCCTCGACGCCACCGTCGACCTCGCCGACGTCCAGTTCACCGCCGACCGGGACGTCGTCGACCTGTCCTTCGTCGTCGTCGAGGGGCCGCGGTACCGCGTGCGGTCGCTACGCGTCGAGCACGTCGACGGCGAGGGCTCGCCGCTCGTCGAAGCGCCGCGCTACCCGATCGCCGACGTCCAGGCGCTGCTGAAGGTCGCGCCGGGCGAGTTCTACGACAGCGACAAGCTGCAGCGCGACGTCCAGGCGATCCTCGACTTCTACGGCGAGCGCGGGCATCCGCCGCAGAACTTCCCGGGCATGAGCACGGTCCGCGGCGGCTGTCGCGTGCTGCCGCCGGTCGAGACGTACTCCGTCGCCAACGAGGTCGACATCGTCCTTCGCGTCAGCGAGGGCGTGCCGAAGAACCTGCGCGACATCGTCATCCGGGGCAACCGCTTCACGCGCGACCGCGTCGTGCGTCGCCGCTTCCGCGTGTTCCCTGGCGAGCGCATCGACATGGTGCAGGTGCGCCGCTCGCAGCGCCTCGTCGAGCAGACCGGCTTCTTCAACGACCCGATCTCGCAGCAGGGGCCGCGCCTGCAGCTGGAGCCGGTGCCGGGCGATCCGGGCGCGGTCGACGTCGGCCTCGACGTCGTCGACGGCTCGACCGGCAGGCTCAACTGGGGCGTCGGCATCAGCACCGGCCAGGGCGTCATCGGCCGCCTCGAGTTCAGCAAGAACAACTTCGACCTGTGGAAGCCGCCGTCGACGTGGAACCCGATCACGGGCTTCGTCGAGGTGCTCGACAACAAGGCGTTCCACGGCGGCGGCCAGCGGCTCGACGCGCTGCTGTCGCCGGGCAGCCGCTTCAGCACGTTCTCGCTCACGTGGACGGAGCCGGACGTGTTCGTGCAGCACCTCGACACCTGGGAGCTCCGCATCGGCGGCCGCAAGCGCATCCAGCGCCTGCCGGACGGCTACACGTCGGACACGCTCGGCGCCGACGTCGCGCTGTCGCACAACTTCACCGACAACTTCAACGCCGGCTTCGGCGTCCGGCAGGACTCGGTCGAGGTCGACTCGCTGGCGCTCGACGCCACCGAACTGGCGTACGACGCCGAGGGCCAGACGGAGCTGCGCGGCTTCCGCGTGTTCGGCCGCTACCGCGACTACGACGACGTGCTGCGGCCGACCTCGGGCTTCGAGCTCTCGACCAACGTCGAGATGGTCGGCGGCCCGCTCGGCGGCGAGGAGAGCCTGACCAAGTTCACGCAGAACGGCAATCTCTACGTCCCGCTGCGCGAGAACGAGATGGGGCACCCGACGGTGCTGCACCTCGACGCGCTGTTCGGCGTCGCCAACGCCTTCGGCGGCAGCGACGACGTGTTCCTGACCGAGCGCTTCTACATGGGCGGCGCCAACCTGCGCGGCTTCGACTTCCGCCGCGCCGGCCCCAAGCAGTTCGGCCGCCCCTACGGCGGCGAGGTCACCGTCACGGGCACGGCCGAGGTGTCGTTCCCCCTGGTGGCGACGCGCATGGAGGGCGAGGTGCGCGACCGCGAGATCCTGCGCTGGCTCGTGTTCACCGACGTCGGCTTCCTCGGCCTCGCGCCCGACGATCCGACCTTCGGCGAGATGCGCGCGGCGTCCGGCTTCGGCTTCCGCATCGAGCTGCCGTACTTCCAGATCCCCATCGCGCTCGACCTCGGTTGGCCGTGGCAGTACGAGGAGACGGACACGCGTCGGCAGCTGTGGTTCTCGCTGGGGCAGCGATGACGCGGGCGTTCGAACGGCTGTCGAGCGAGACGCTCGTGGACAACCGTTGGCACCGCTATCGCCGGGATCGCTACGTGCAGACCGACGGCACCACCGGCGAGTACTACTACGTCGACATGCCGGGCAGCGCGGCGGCGATCCCGTGGTTCGAGGACGGCACGACGGCGCTCGTGCGCGTGCATCGCTACCTGCTCGGCCGCGACCTGTGGGAGTTCCCGATCGGCGGCATGAAGCCCGGCGAGGCGCCGCTCGCGGTGGCGCAGGCCGAGCTCGCCGAGGAGGCCGGGCTCGCGGCGGCGCGCTGGGACGCGCTCGGTTCCTTCGCGCCCTACAAGGGCGTCTCGAACGAGCGCTGCTGGTTCTTCGTCGCCCGCGACCTCGCCGTCGTGCCGCAGCGCCTCGAGGCCAGCGAACGGATCACCGTGCATCGCATGCCGTTCGACGAGGCGCGCGAGCGGATCGTCGGCCAGGAGGTCGGCGACGGCCAGTCGATGGCCGGGCTCGCGTTGTTCGACCGGTGGCTCCGCCGGGAGGGCGATCGATGACCGGCCTGCCCGCCGAGCGCCGGTTCCGCGTCACGGTCTATGCGTCGTCGAGCGAGCGCATCGACCCGAAGTGGCACGCCGTGGCCGAACGCCTCGGCGAGCAGATCGGCGCCAGGGGCTGGGACCTCGTCTGGGGCGGCAGCCGCTTCGGCCTGATGGGGGCGGTGTCGCGCGGGGCGCGCCGGGCCGGCGCGCGCACGTTCGGCGTCATCCTGCGCCAGTTCGTCGACAAGAACGTCGCCTGCGGCGAGGCCCACACGATGGAGTCGCTCGACGACATGCGCAGCCGCAAGCGCGGCCTCGACGAGAACGGCGACGCGTTCGTCGCGCTGCCCGGCGGCCTCGGCACGCTCGAAGAGCTGCTCGAGGTGATGTCGTTCAAGCAGCTGGGCTTCCACGACAAGCCGATCGTCGTGCTCGACGCCTTCGGCTTCTGGCGCCCGCTGCTCGACATGCTCGATCGCTGCGTCGCCGAGGGCTTCATCCAGGAGCGCTTCCGCGGCCTCTGGAGCGTCGCGAGCACGCCCGAGGAGGCCGTCGCGCAGATCGCGGCGGCGACGCCGTGGGTGCAGCCGCCGGTCGATCCGCGCGGCGGCAGCACCGGCTGACCGGCGTCAGGCGTCGGCGAGCGCCCGCCGGAACACGTCGGTGCTGCTGAGCACGCCGACGACCGTGGTGCCGTCGAGCACCGGCAAGCGGCGGACCCGGCTCATGCGCATCAGGTTGATGCAGTCGCGCAGATTGGTCTGCGACGGCACGCAGATGGCAGGGCGGGTCATGACGTCGCCGACGCGCAACTCGCCGAGCAGCGCGCCATCGTGGCTGCCGAGCAGGTTGACGATGTCCTTGCTGGTGACGATGCCGGGCAGGTCGGTGCCGCGCTCGCCGCGCACCAAGAGGCTGCGCAGGCCGTGTTCGGCCATGCGCCGCCCGACCACCAACAGGTTCTCGGCCGCTTCGCACCACTGGACGTCGCTCGACATGACGTCGCGCGCCTGGAGATCACGCAGTTCTCGGGTCATCGGATGTTCTCCTCGGTGATGGTCTCGTCGTCCGGGTTCCAGCGCAGCCGCAGTCCGTGCCGCGCGATGTCACAGGTCCAGCTGCGGTCGCCGAAGACGACGCGCACGCCGGGGTGGATGGAGCCTTGGATCTCCACGCATGCCTTGGCCAGCATTTCGCGCTGGCGGACGCGCAGCTTGAGCCGTTCCTCGTTCGCCGCGTCGACGCTGCGCAGACCGCCGCCGCCGCCACCGCCGTGCCGCTGCCGGGCCATCTGATCGAACCTCGCGGCCGGGCCGCCGGCGCGCACGGCCTTGGCTTGCTCCTCCAGCAGGTCGCCGACGACCAGCAGCGTCGCAGCGCCACCGGGGGATCCGGCGTTGGCCACGGTGATGCGGTCGCGCGCGCGCGTCTCGCCGCCGAGGATCAAGCCGTGGCGCTCGACCGCCTCGACGACGGCCGCGCGGATGCGGCAGTGGGTTGCCTGGTCGGCGATCGTCACCGTCCCGCCCGCCTCGATCGCGGCGCTGGTCGCGTGCCGGCAGTTCACGTCGCCTGTGGCATGCACGGTCGCGTTGCGGCCGATGACGCCGCCTTGGACGTCCACGCCGCCGCCGGCGTGGACCGTGCCGTCGGTGACGGCGCCCTGCACCTGCACGTCGCCGCTGGCGGTGGCAGCGAAGCCTTCGCGCACGTCGCCTTGGATGGCGAGCGAGCCGTCGGTGTGCAGATTGCCGCTGCGGTAGTCGACGTCGCCGCCGTGCGCGAACAGCGGCACGACGTCGAGCGTGCGCGCGTTGCGCAGCAGCACGCCGTCGCGCGTCGCGACCACGACTGCGCCCTGGACCTTGGTGCCCGCGCCGGTGCGGATCGTCGTCGGCTTGCCCGGCTTGGCGGACACCGCGCCGCCGTGGACGTCGGTGCCCGGCGAGCCGCCGGTCGGCGCCACGATGCGGCCGAGTTCGATGCCGGCCGTCACGCCGAGCAGGAACAAGCGCTCGCGGTAGTCGATGCTGCCGTCCTCGCGCGGCATGCCGGCCTGCGTGCCCGGCGGGAACAAGCCTTCGATGCGGCCGTCCTCGCCAGGGACCGGCGGCGAGCCGCGGGCGACGACGGCCTCGCCGGCGAACGTCGCGTCCGCGAGCTTCTGGCCCAGCGCTTCGATCGCGGCGTCGTCGAGACCGTGCACGATCCGGCCGGTCGCGAGCGCGCTGCGCAGGTCCGGTGCGGACATGGCGGCGCCGGCGGTCGCTTGCACGACCGCGACCATGCTGCGATCGCTGGTGCGGATCTTGATCCGAGCCACACCCTTCCATCGGCGCCAAGGGCGCTTCGGCTCATGCCGATCGGTCGACCGTCACTGCGGTCGCAGCGTCGCCAACCCGGTCAGGTACGGCGACCCCGCGGCTGGCAAGCAGGCAGCCTGCAGCGCGAACTCGGGGGCGAGGAGCGGCCAGCCCGATGGCATCGGCAGTTGCGCGACGTGGGTCGCGTCCGCCGCGAGCGCCACAGGGGGCAGGAGCACGGCGTCGTCGGGCGCCACCAGCAGGGCGCCGAGGCCGGGCACCGCGACGGGGACGATCGCCGGCAGCCCGATCGCCGGCATGACCAAGCCGCCGCCCGGCGGCGCGGCTGCGAACCACGTCACTGGCGCGTCGGCCGCCTGCACGCGGCGGAACTCGGGGAACTGCGCGAACCAACCGGCGCCGGCGAGCGCTGACCAGGCGTAGACGTCGTTGCTCGTCGCGAGCCGCAGGCTCTCGCTGTTCGCGCGCAGGCCGGTCAACGGTCCCGGCAGCGGCTGCGCCGACCACTCGCCGGTCTGCGCGGCGAACGTCAGCGCCGTGCCGCCGTCGAGCAGCAACGCCGTCGTGCGCCAGATCTGTGGCGTCACCGGCCCCGTGGCGGCGCGCGGACGGCTGACCCAACGCCCGACGCGCGCGTCGAAGGCGTGCGCCTGCACGGCGCCGATCGCGACGAGCGGCGCGCTGCTCGGGTTGCCAGCGAGTTGCGCGCCGGGTTCCGCCAGCGGCACGAAGCGACCGGTGCGCGGCGAGAACGCCACCACGCCGGCGGCGGTGGGCGCCGCCGCGGCCGTCGTCGTCAGCAGCGGATCCGTCGTGAGGCCTTGCGGGCCTTCGATCCATGCGCCGGTGAGGCCGCTGAAGAACCAGGGCGCGGAACCGGCCGCGGGCCGCGCCCAGGCGACCAGATCGGCGACGCCGCTGCTCGCCAACGCGCCGGGCAGCAGCGACGCGGCATTGCGCACCGCGCTGTAGCCGTGCGTGCCGGAGCCGTCGGACAGCAGCGCGGTGGCG
>JBEITC010000352.1:0-4405 GCA_040375075.1 Planctomycetota bacterium
GCGCCCTTGGGCTTGCGGCCCGCGCCCTTGCGCGCGCCGCCCCACGAGCGGAGTGGCAGCAGGCCTTGCACGGGGCGGCGGGGCTTCGATGAGCGGGGTGGCTTGGTCGGCGACTTGGCGCGTGTGGTCGCAGTGTTTGCAGCTGTGCGCGTCGTCGCCATCGAGTCCCGGTTGCTCCCCAGTTCCTTTGCGTGTGACCAAGTGACAAGCGCCGATCCGACGGCGCGCTCGACCGGCCACCCGCGCCGTCGACCGCCACTTGATTCCGCGAACATACACACCGCAGACCGGCGCCGCAAGCTCGATGTTCGGGAAACGTCAGGGTGACGAGCCGCCGGCCAGTCCGACGGCGGCGCTACGCACGGATGAGGCCGCGCGACCGGCTCGGAGTTCCGAGTTGGAGGCGCGTGTCGACGATGCCCCGTGTTGGCGGGCTTGTCGGCGCGTGTCCACACCGCCCCGTGTTGGTTGGCTCATCGGCGCGTGTCCACACCGCCCCGTGTTGGCTGGCTCATCGGCGCGGCTGCGCGTGATCTTCTTCTCCCAGGCCTTCGGAGCGGCTGCGTCGGGGTTGGCGGCGATCATTCGCCCGTAACGCCTCTGGCGCAGTCAGGCCGCTAGCCAGTGAGGCACTCCGCGAAGCCCGCCGCGCCGACCCGCCAACCAACCCGCATCAGCGACTAGCCCGCCATCCAGCGCGCCATCGCCTCCGCCCCGCCCTTCTTGAAGCCCGGCGCCAATCGCTCCTTCAGGAACATCGCGTACAGCCCCTGCACGATCTCGTGCAGCGCCAGCCAGTTGGCCGACCGATCGGCGTTGCGATCCACGTCCGTCTCGCACTCTTCGGCGTCCTCGGGCAGCTTGACGCCGCTCAGCGTCAGGCTCGGCGCGTCCATGGTGGCGCTCCACTGCCGCGAGCCTTCGGCGACGAGCAGCCTTGCCTTGCGCAGGCGGTTGCCCTGGCGCAATGCGGTCCGCGCTTCGGCGGTGCGCGTCGGCAGGCCGCGGCGCAGCGTCTGCTCGGTCTCGTCGTCGCTCGGCGCGGAGAACGACAGGAAGTCGTCGAGCGCCACGCCGACGACGCGACCACCCGGCAGCGTGAACTCGCCGCCGTCGGTCTCCCAGCGCCACCAGATCCACGTGAGGAACTCTTCGCCGAGGAAGCCGTGCGTCTCGACGGCCTGGTCCTGCTGTTGCTGCTTCATGCGTCACCTTCCCCGTCGTCGTCGCCCGCGGCCACCGGCGCCGGGCGCTTGATCGCGCGCGCGAGCTCGCCGGCCTTCTCGGCCCGCGGCCAGCGGATCGGTTCCAGCCGGTCGAGTTCCTGCTTCAGCTCCGGCGCGATCTGCGCGCGCAGGCCGCTCTGCAGCGGGTTGGCGCGCTCGAGCGGCGCGCCGAAGGTCTCGAAGAACAGCTTGCCGAAGGTCTCGCGCGCCGTCTTGCTGGTCGCGAACAGCTGCACCGTCCTGCGGTCGTGGTACAGCAGCGCGTCGATCAGCGTGATGGTCGGCAGCACGCGCGGCAGCAGCTTCTCCATCAGGTCGTCCTTGAGCTCGCGCCGCTCGCGCGCGGACAGCTTCTTGCCGCGCGACTTCTCGGCGGCGTCGCGGTGGATCTGCAGCCACTTGAGCGGCATCTTCTTCTTGTCGATGCGGAAGCGCAGCCACGTGCCGGCGCCGCCGTCGAGGTCCTCGAGGTCGAACGAATCGCCCGTCGGATCGCCCGCCGTCACCCAGCCAGCGGAGATCTCCTCGCTGGCGGCGTTCTCGATGGTGCGGAAGCGGCGGTTCTTGAGCGCGTCGGCGAACGCCTGATCGCGGGGGTCGGTGAGCTTGCCGTCCCAATGGAAGACGACGAAGCTGCCGCTCTTCTTGAGCGCGGCCATGGGGCAGGGTCCCTGGTGTGGGTCAGAGGGGGCGGGGAAACGGCGAGCGAGCAGGCAAGCGGGCAGTCAGGCGAGCAGGCGGCGGGGGCTGCCTGCTGGCGGCGATCAGTCCTTCTTCTTCACCGGCGGCGTCTTGGTCGCCTTGTTCTCCTCGATCTGCGCATCGATGATCACCGGCTGCTGCTCGGTGTCCTCGGCGCGGCTGAGGGAGGCCTTCAGCTCGGCGTACTGCGCCTCGAGGCGGCGCAGCTGGCCGACCGACGCCTCGTCGGTCTTGCCCTGCAGCGGCGTCATCTGGCTCGACAGCTCCGCCATCTGCTTCTTGGTGGCCTCGACGTCGACCACCGGGGACGGCGCTACGACCGGCGCGACCTGCGGCTTGAACATCGGCGGCACCACGGCCATCGCCTGCTCGTCGCGGACGAGGATGTCGATCTGGCCCTGGTTGATCAGCGTCTGCGCCTTCGTCATCGCTTCGGCGTCCTTGCTGTACGCCACCTGGACGACCGTGCAGTTGCGGCGGTCGAGCTCGGGGCGCTCGCCCTTGACCTCGCCGTCGACGACGAGCAACGCGATGCCCTCGGGCGTGCGGAACGGCCGCGAGCGCTTGCCGATCTCGGTCGAGAACGCGACCTGCTCGAAGCGCGGGCCGAACGGCGAGTACGGCGTCACGCCGACCTTGCCCTCGGCGTCGGCGCCGCGGACGCTGCCGTTCGCCTTGACGAACTCGGCGATCGGCTTGCCCTGGTCGAGCGCCTGCGCGATCTGGCCGATCTGGTCCTCGCACTCGGCCTGCACCTCGTCGAACGTCGAGGCGGTCGCCTCGATGCGGATCAGGTCGAAGGCCGCGCGCTGCGCGCGCATCGCGTCGTCGCCGCCCGACGGGGTCTTGGCGAGGAACGACGTCAGCGCGTCGAGTTCGCGCGTCGGCACCGGCCGGCCGTTGACGACCATGACCGTGCCCTCGGCGAAGTTGGCGAGCTCGTCGGCGCCGGCGACGCGGGCCATGCGCGGCATCACCGGGGTGCCGGCCTTCACCGACGGCGCCGGCGGCAGGTTCGCGCCCGCGTCGATCGCCTTGTACTGCGGCTTGCCGCGCATCATCTTCTCGGCCAGCAGCTTCTTCTGGTTGGCGGCGCGCTCCTTGGCGTAGCCGACCTCCTTCTGCAGCCGCTCCTTCTCACGCGCCAGCTCCTCGAGCTGCGCCTGCGGCGAGTTCTGCGGCTTGTCCGGGTCCTGCGTCTGCGCGACGAGGGTCGAGCCGAGGAACAGGAGAGAAGCGGTCAGCAGTCGGAGTTCCATGGTGGTCGCAGGGTATCGGTCGGTGGGTCGGCGAGGCATCAAACCTTGGGCCGACGGGGGCCGCAAGGGCGGCGCCCGCCGGCCGGGAACCGCCGCTGGCGCGGGCGCTGCGGGCGCGTCCCGTGCGCGGACCGGGGCTACGGCTGGAGCGCGTGGAAGTGCCGCGCCGCCGCCGCGACGATCGCGTCGACCGCAAGCGCGGCGGTGTAGTGGCCGAGCGGCAGCGACAGGCGCGCCGGCCGGCCGAACGCTTCCCACAGCAGGTCCTGCTGACGGCCCGGCACCACCTCGTCGAGCGTCGCTGCGACCAGCAGCACGCGCTCGGTCGGCACCGCCGGGGCGAAGCGCAGCGGCTCGTGCGCGAGGCAGTGGCAGAGTTCGGCGTGCATGTCGGCGTCGTCGAGGCCGTCGGCCTCGCGCCGCCACTGGCGCCACGCGAGCACGCGCGGCTCGGCGCTGTTGCCGACGATCCCGGGCACGTCGCCGCCCGACAGGCAGACCGCGAGGCCGGCGAGTTCGGGCTCGTGCGCGGCGAGCACCGTCGCGACCATGCCGCCGAGCGACATGCCGAACGCGAACTGCGGGATCGGCGCAGCGTGGCGTTCGCGCAGCCAGCGCAGCAGCAGGCGTTGGTGCAGCACCGTGCGGCGGAACAGCTGCTCGAGGTCGGCGCCGCGCTGGCCGGGTCGAAGCGCGCTGCCAGCACGCGCGCACCACGCGACGTCGAAGCCGTGCGCCTGCAACCGGCCGGCGACCATCTCCTGGATGTCGTCGCCGCCGGCGAGGATCGGCACCAGCAGCACGACGGGACGGCCGGGATCGCCCGGCGTCTCGCGCAGCTCGAAGGCCACGGCTTCGCCCTCGGCGTCGAGCCAACCGCGGCTGCGCCCGGGCGATGATGCGACGAGTTCGCGCAGTTCGGGCGACGGTGTCGCTGCGACCGTCAGGCCGAGTTCTTCGGCGGACAGCGCCGGCCGCGGGCTCGCCGGCGGCGGCGCGAACGCGCAACCGGACAGCAGTGCCATCGCCGCCACGGTCGCCGCACGCTTGCGCCGCATTCGCTCCATGCCCGGGATCCACACGGCCGGCCCGTTAGGTCGCGGCGTGCACGGGCACCATACGGCGAAACGGCGGCGCGTGGGCCGCTTGCCGACGGGTCATCCGCCGCGCGTGCCGCCGCCACCGGCGCCCGCGCCGCCACCGCCCGCACCGCCCGCA
>JBEITC010000498.1:0-2857 GCA_040375075.1 Planctomycetota bacterium
CCGTCCCAGGCCTTCAACGCCTCCACCGCCGCAGTTGGCGTCGCCAATGCGCCCGCCACGCCTCAAGCGCGTGTCCACACCACCCCATCTTGGACCGCCCATCGTCGCGGCCACCGCCCCTATCCCGTCCCAGGCCTTCAACGCCCTCGCCGCCGCAGTTGGCGTCGCCAATGCGCCCACCCCGCCTCAAGCGCGTGCCCACACCGCCCCAACTCGTCTCGCCCATCGCCGCGGCCACAACTCCTTCTCCCTCCCCGCCGCAGTTGCCATCCCCACCCGACCCGCACCCGCCTCGCCCCATCACCCCACCGGCGCCCGCCGCCGCAACTCCGCGAGCGCTGGCAGACCCCACTTGGCGCGCTCGCTGTCGGTCGTGGTCGCGTCGACCTCCCACAGCTCCCACCGTCCATCGCGCACCAACCACTGCGTGCCGAACTTCTGCGGCGCGCCCGCCAGCAGGCGCAAACGATCGAACGCTGCCGCCGCGAGCGGCCGCGCGGCCGGCAGCGCGCCGAACGCCGCCATCGCCAGCGCTTGCGCCGTCTCCACGTCGTGCCGTGCATCGCTGCCGACCAGCAAGCCGGCAGCGGCAACGCGCTCGGCAGCCGTCGTCAGTCGCTTGCTGGCGACCATGGCCATCGCCTCCGCACGCGCGCCCGGCCACGCCGATGCGTCGCGCGCGCACGCCGCACACAGCTCCTGCAGTCGCGTGGCCGCGTCGCTCACGGCTGCAGCCACGGCGCGAGCCGCTCCGCCAGCTGCCGCGCCAGGTCCGCCGGGCTCGCGCCATCGCGCGCCATCACCACGTCGTCGCGCGCCGCCGCCTTCACCGCGTCGAGCAACTCCGCCGGCAGGTTCGCGTCGGCGAACACCAACAGCCGGCTGTCGTTCTGCGCGCACCACGCCTTCGCGTCGGCGATCACGCGCTGCACGTCGGCCGGCGTCGAACGCGCGACGCCGGTCGCTGCATCGCGCGCCATCTCGTCACGCGGAACGCCGAGCACCACGACCTGCGGCCGATGCCCGGTGAAGCAGCGCTGGAACAGACGCCACTGCTGGCCGGTCCAGCCGTCGACCGTCGGCAGGCACGGCGTCAGGATGGGCTTCTGCAGCCGCGCCGTCAGGTCGCGCGCGAGCAGCAGTTCGAGGTGCTCGGTCGGCGCGCCGCGGTCGTACAGCAGCTGACCGCCGAGCAGGAACACGCGCGGCCCCTTGCCGTCGACGCCCAGCAGGCCCTTGGGCCCGCGCACCAGTTGCGCGTACGCCTCGCTGATCTGGTTGCCGGCATCGACGCCGAACAGCGCTTCGACGCCGTCGTGGCGCTGGCCCATGCGGCCAGCGCCTTCCGTCAACGCGAGGCCCGCGGCGACGACGACGAGCACGGACGCCACGGACACGCGCCGCGCCAGCAGCGCGAGTGCGGCGAGCAGACAGCCAACCAACGCCAGCGCCAGCGCCGAGCGCGGCGGGAAGCCGAGTTCGAGGTCGGCGCGGCGCGCCACCTGCCACGCCAGCAACACGACCGGCACCGCGCTGGTCACGTACCACGATGCGCTCGCGCCGCGCGCGCGCGCGACCAACGCCAGCGCCAGCGCGCCGAGCCCACCGAACACCGCCCACGTGCCGCGCGCCCACCACCACGTCGACGCGCCGGGCACGGGCAGGATCTCGAGCCGGCGGACCACGGCGTTGCCGCCGCGCGCGACGAGCGCCGCCATGCCGTAGCGGTCGACGCACGCGTGCGCGCCGACGTCCTTGCCCGCGACGTTGGCGGTCACGATCGCGCCGCGCGCGCGCACCCAGACCGTCGCCAGCAAGCCCGGCGCGAGGCCGACGCCGGGGCGTTCGATCTGCTCCAACGCCTCGTCGCGCGCGCGCCACGCCGGCCCGTCGCCGTCGGTCGACAGCCGCAACGTCGACCAGCGCCCGGCGAACGGCTCGCGCACCTTGTCGACGAAGCGCGGCTCGACCTGGCGCACCAGCAGGTCGAGGTGCGTGCCGGCGGCGAGTTCGACGTCCATCTGCAGGTCGAAGTCGCCGAACAGGTACGGCAGCAGCGTCCAGCGACCGGGCGCGACCTCGAGCGGATCGTCCACCTTGCGGCCGAGCCGCCACGGCTGCTCGTGCAGTTCAACGTCGCGCGCGCCGGCGGGCGTGGCGCCGCCGACGAGCCAACCAGCGAACGCGCCGCACAGCGCGAAGAACAGCAGCAGCGGAAGGGGCGCACGCATCGCGGCGCGCGATGCTAGGAGTCCGCTTCACGGAAGGCCACGCCGCGCGGCCTCGCGCTGGCGAGCCGCCGTGTTGCGCCCTACGGTCCCCGCCGTGAACGCCACCGAGTGGATCGTCGACCGCGCGGCCACGCCCCACGGCATGACCGCCGGCACGCGCATCGCGGCCGTCGACGGCCGCATCGTCGCCATCGACCGCATCGCGCCGTCGTCGTCGGCCGTGCGCCTGCGCGGCACGCTGCTGCCGGGCTTCGTCGACCTGCAGGTCAATGGCGCCGGCGGCCGCAGCTGCGACGAAGCGAACCCCGACGCCCTCGACACCGTCGCGCGCGCGGTGTGGGACGGCGGCGCTGTCGCCTTCCTGCCGACGCTGATCACCGCGCCGTGGGAACGGCTGCTGCAGCAGGTCGCCGCCGTCGCAGCGTGGATCCGCGGCTGGAACGGCCAAGGCGCCGAGCCGCTCGGCTTGCACCTCGAAGGCCCGTTCCTGCAGGCCTCCGGCGCGCACGACGCGAACTGCTTCGTCGATCCGACGCCCGAGCGCGTCGACCAGCTGCTCGCCGCCGCCGGCGGCACGCTGCGCCTCGTCACGCTCGCGCACGCGCGCAGCGGCGCGGCCGCGGCGA
>JBEITC010000152.1:0-8171 GCA_040375075.1 Planctomycetota bacterium
AGACCTGGCCCTTGCGCTGCCACAGCTTGTTGAGGCCGCGTGCGAGGCGCACGAGCAGGCCCTTCATGCCGCGGGTGAAGGCGAGGCGGTCCGTGGCTTCGACGACGAAGTGCCGGTGGTCGTTGAGGATGGCGAAGTGCAGCAGGCGGAAGCCGAAGCGGTCCTTGGCGCGGGCGAAGTGCTTGAGCAGGGCGGTGCGCTCCTGCTTCTGGCGCAGGCGGGGGAGGTGGGGGCGCAGCTTGACGGTGACGAGCGCTGGGTGCGCGGCGGCGTGGGTGGGGCGGGTGTCGCGCGGCATCAGGGCGGCAGCGCCCTTGGGCTTGCGGCCAGCGCCCTTGCGCGCGCCGCCCCACGAGCGGAGTGGCAGCAGGCCTTGCACGGGGCGGCGGGGCTTCGACGAGCGGGCAGCAGGCTTGCGGCCGGGCGCTCCGCCGGCGGGCGACTGCTTCGCCTTTCCCGTGCTGCGCGTCGTTGCGTGCGTGCTGGCCATCGCCGTCCCGGTCCGTGAGTGCTCGCGCGCGCCACCGGCGCAACCTGCGCGCCGACGCCGCCAACTTGATTCCGCGAACATACACACGGAAGGCCCGCGAAGCAAGCGCCGAGTTCGGGAAATGTCAGGGTGAAGCGGCTGCGAGCTCGTCACGCCAGCGCGTTGGCAGCGGGCGTCGATCGCCGTGTGCCAAACGCGTGCGAGCCGCGCGCACGCTGTGCGTCCGCCGCGATCCCGCCGCGATCCCGCCGCGATCCCGCCGCGCTACTGCCGCGCTACTGCCGCGTTGCCTCCGCGGTCGCACCGCGATTGCGCCGCGATTCCAATGCGATTCCATCGCGTGCCAAGCGCGCTCCCATCGCCCTCGCACCGCGCACCAAACACGCTCCCACCGCGCAGTGCCAACTTGGATGCTCCGCTCCGCCCGCCCACACCCGTGCCGTTCCATCCCGGCGGCCCCGCCCGCGCGATTGCGTCGGCCTTCCTTCTTCCCTTCTTCCCGGGCCTTCTCCGCGGATGCGCTGGGGTTGGTTGCTGCCATCCGCCCGGGGCGTTTCTGGCGGCATCAGGCTGCTGCACTGCTCCCATCGCCCTCGCACCGCGCACCAAACACGCTCCCACCGCGCAGCGCCAACTTGGATGCTCCGCTCCGCCCGCCCACACCCGTGCGGCGTTCCATCCCGGCGCCCCCGCCCGCGCGATTGCGTCGGCCTTCCTTCTTCCCGGGCCTTCTCCGCGGAGGCGCTGGGGTTGGTTGCTGCCGTCCGCCCGGGGCGTTTCTGGCGGCATCAGGCTGCTGCCCGGCGCCCCGCTGCGGCCACCGCTCGGGCGCCGCTCCCGTGCCGATCGCGCGCCAACCGCGCCGATCGCACGCTGCGGATCTCGCCGCGCGCGCGCCGTCCGGCGACCTACTTCTTCTTCGCTGCGGCCTTCTTCGCGGCCGGCTTCTTCGCCGGCTTCGCCTTCACTGCCGCCGCCTTCCCCGCCGCCTTCTTCCCCGCCACCTTCTTCCCCGCGGCCTTGGCCGACTTGCCCTTGCCCATCTGCGCCAGCTGGGCCTCGTACATGCCGACGTACTTCGCCAGCGGCATGCGGCGGATCGCCGCTGCGACGACGTCGAGCGGCACATCCTCGAGCTTCTTGAAGCGGATGCACGACTTGCCCATGTCGAGCTTCTTGCCGGCCTTCTTCCACTCCGTCGCGAGCCACTTGGCGTCCGCGGGATCGAAGTAGACGCCCATCAGGTACAGCGACATGTGGCCGGACTGCGACGCGAGCCCGGCGTACGGCAGCGGCTGCTTGGGGTCGCAGTGGTAGCCGGCCGGGAACAGCGCGTGCGGCACGTGGTAGCCGATCATCCCGTAGCTCATGCCTTCCTCGAACCCGCGGTCGAGGTTGGCGAGGATCGTGGTGCGAACCGCGGCGAGGGCTTCGCGGCGGTCGGCGGGCAGGGACGCCATGTACTCGGCGACGGTCTTGGCCTTGGATTGCATGCGGTGGTGAGGTCGAAGTCGTACCTGCGGCCACGCCGCGGCGCGAATCGTCGGCCGGCGACGCCGCGCCGGTTGTCCTCGCCGACGCGTTCTTCCGTCAGGCCGGCGGTTTCGCCGCCGCGGGCGCCGTCGCCGCCGCCGACTCGGCCGCCGGCATCGCTGCGTCGAGGATGCGCGCCTTCAACTCGGCGAGGTCCACCAGATCCGCGTGCAGCTTCTTCCGCAGCTGCTCGGCGCCGTCCGGCTGCTGCGCCCACAGGCCGGCGGCGCCGTGGTGGCCGGCGCGCAGCGGGTCGTGGCCGAGGCCAAAGCGCACGAGGTCCGGCAGGTCGAACACCGCTCGCGGATAGACGGCCGCGCCGGTGAATCGCTTGTGCAGGTCGATGAAGCGCGCTTCGACGGACGGGTCGGCTTCGTGCGCGTAGGCGCGGCCCTCGACCCAGCGCGGCAGGGCCGGGCCGAAGTGCAGCAGCGGCGCGCGCGCCGGCAGCTCGCCGACCAGCTCTTCGAACGCCGGCCACTCGTCGTCCTGCCGCGCCGGCAAGGCGCAGGCAAAGCGCCCGTCGGCGGTCGCCGGGTGCAGCACGCCGATCGCCAGCACCCGCTCGGCGTACGGATCGGTCAGCAGGTGCACGAGCGCGCCCTGGTCGAGCCGCTCGGTGGGCGACTTCGGCCGCGCTTCCACGATCGGCGCGCCGGCGCGCAGCGCTTCGGCGCCGCGGCGCAGGCGGCGGATCACGGCGGCGTCCAGGTGGCCGCGGGCGCGCGGGCCCTCGGGGTGGAAGGCCGCGAGGTCGTCGACCGTCCGGCAGCCGACGCCTTCGAGGATGGCGCGCGCGCCGCGGCTCATGCCGGCGACCAGCGACAGGTCGCCGCGCGCCGTCAGCTCGGGCAGGCAGCGGTGGTCGTAGTGGCAGCTGCTGCAGCCGCCCTGCAGGAACGGCCGCGAGCTGGCGACGTCGTCGCGCAGTCGCCGCAGCTCGCCGAGCACCTCGTCGCAGGCCGCCATGTAGTCGGCGATGCGGAAGCGCTCCTCGCGGCCGTCCTTCAGGAAGATGCCGCCGTGGCTCGGCAGCCGGCCCTGCAGCTGCGCCAACAGCTGCGCATAGAAGACGACCTGCAGCACCTGGTCGCCGCGCATCCGGCCCGACGTCTTGACGTCGAGCACTTCGTAGTGGAAGTCGCCCAAGTCGCTGGCGCCGGGCACCTTGCGCAGCAGGTCGGGCAGGCCAAGGCGGTCGTCGTCGCGCAGCACGCCCTGGTGCACGTACGGCGCGCCGGCGCGCAGCAGCGCCAGCGTGGCGGCAGCGCCGGCGGCGAAGTCGCGCTCGGGATACGCCGGCGCCTGCACGCCGAGGGCGGCGACGAACTGCGCCTCGAAGTCGCGGCCGCGCTGCTTGGCGAACTCCTCCCACTCGTGCCCCGGCCGCCGCTCGCTGCGCGGCAGGCTCAGGTCGAGCGCCGCGAGGTGCGGGCACTTCACGTAGGAATAGACGTGCGTGCCGGTGATCGGCCGGGCGCTGGTCATGCCGGCCCGATGCGCACGAGGCAGTCGAGGTACGCAGCGCCCAGCCCCAGGTCGGTCGCCACCGCCGGGATGAGGACGTTGGCGCAGTGGCCGCGGTCGAAGTGCCCGCCCTTCGGCAGGATCGCCACGTCGCGGCGCTGCTGCGGGTCGTGGCGCAGCTCGGCGAGCAGCTCGCCGGCGACCGAGGTGATGCGCACCGTCGCGCCATCCGCCAGACCGGGCACGGCGTCGGGGTGGGCGACGACCCACACGCGCTCGCCGAGGCCCTGGCCGGCCCACTGCGAGGCCTGGCTCTTCTCCGTCGAGTTGGAGAACAGCCACAGCGGCGCCGATGCGCCAGCAGTCGCCGGCGGCGCGGGCAGGTCCGGCGGCGGCGCGGCTTCGCCGAGCAACTGCACGCGACCGGTCGCCGTCAGCACGCGCCCGGTCGGAAACAGCAGCGGCTCGGCGACCGGGCTGCGCACGGCGCCGTGCTTGCGCAGCGAGTCGAGGTTCGCGCCCTGGCCGGCGACGTTGGCGAGCGCGTGGCGCTTGAGCTGGTCGATCGAGTCCTGCGGGTAGCTGCCGAGCCCGACCCGCTGCGCCAGTTCTTGGAAGATCGCCACCTCGTGGCGGACGCCGGGCGGCATCGGCACGACCGGCCGTGACTCGGCGATCCAGTGGTGGCCGTAGGCGCCGAGCACGTCGCTGTCCTCGAGCAGGGTCGGCACCGGCAGCACGACATGCGCGCGCTTGGCGGTGTCGGTCAGCAGGCAGTCGGCGACGACGACGAACTCGGTCTGCTCGATCGCCCGGGCGACGGTCGCGGCGTCGGGCAGCATCGCCACCGGGTTGCCGGCGGTGACCCAGAGGCAGCGGATCGGCGGGCCCTGGGCCGCCAGCAGGTCGTGGCCGAGCAGCGGTTCGCGCACCACGCGCGGCGGCGTCACCGTCGGACCAAACGCCCGGAAGGCCTTGCGGCGGCGGAAGTAGAACGACACGCCGCCGCCCGCGCGGAACAGGTTGCCCGACAGCGCGCAGATCGTGTCGAGGGCGCGGACGATGGCACCGCCGCGCTGGCGGCGCTGCATGCCCCAGCCGACGAGGATCGCCGTCGGGCCGTCGGCGAAGCGCGCCGCGAGCGCGCGCACGTCCGCTTCGGCGACGTCGGCGAGCTGCGCCCACTCGGCGACCGACCGGGATTCGGCGAGGCGGCGCACGTCGGCGAGCCCGTCGGTGAACGCTTCGGCGTCGGCGACGACGCGGCCGTCCTCGAACAGGCAGCGCGCGATGCCGAGCGCCAGCTCGAGGTCGCGGCCGGGGGCGACCGCGACGCGGACGCCGGCGAGCGCCGCCGACTTGTGGTGGATCGGGTCGATCAACACCACCTGGGCCCCGCGCGCCTGCGCGTCCTTGAGCACCGGCACGAGGTGCACGTTGCTGACCGCCGGGTTCTTGCCCCACAGCACGATGTGCTTGCTGTGCAGCAGGTCGAACAGGTCGTTGCTGTCGCTGGTGCCGAGGTCGTGCAGCTGTGCTGCCTCGCCTGCGCCCGAGCAGATGTCGCCGACCTTGCCGGTGCACGGGCCGAACTGGTCGAAGAACAGGTCGGTCAGGTGCTTGAGGATCCCGAGCGAGCCGCCGGACCGGTAGTGGAAGATCGCTGCAGGTCCTGACTCCTGGCGGATTTGCAGCAGCTTGCTGGCGACGAGCGCGAGCGCTTCGTCCCAGCTCGCCGGCTGCAGGACGCCGTCCTTGCGCACCAGCGGATGCGTCAGCCGGGCCGGCGAGGCGGCGAGCTCCGGGAAGCGGCTCGTGCGGAAGCACAAGAAGCCCTTCGTGACCGGATGATCCTTTCTGCCAACGAGTTGCGTCACCTTTCCGTCCTCGACGGTGGCGGCGATGCCGCACGCGTCGGGGCAGTCGCGGTTGCAGGTCGTGTGCAGGATCTGGGGCGGCATCGCGTCGGCTTTGGGGTGCGGCGCGGGCGGCTGGGCGGGCCGCGGCGCCGGGCGTCGAGGCCCGAAATCAGGCCGTTGCGAGTACCACTTGGGGGGCGCGACGAGAAGAAAGTTCAGCCGGTGGGCAACTTTTTTTGCGGTCTCGCACGGTGGGCCGAAGGGCCCATGCGAGGGTCGTTTTCGCGCCTTGTCCGCGGTCGGCGAAACGCGCGAATTCCGCGGGCTTTAATAGTTTTCCACACGATCTTGCCAGTCTGCAAGCGGCTTGCGCGGCGGTCGCCGCGCGTTGTCCCCATCCGCGGGCAGTTCGGTCGCACCGAACGCCACACGCAAAACTCTTTTGACGGTTTCGGCGGTCGGTTTCTAGGTTGATGGGGCACTTGGGCGGTTCTGAGTGCGGCACAAACCAACGGCTTCCCCAAGCCGCGCCGCACGGAGGAGCCTCCCACCCCAGGCATCCCGTTAGGGAGGAGTTTCAAAAACTAGCATGAGCAAGTCGATCACGTACGGTCTCCTGGCTTTCGCCGTCTCGTCGTCCCTCCTCGTCGCGCAGGGTGAGAAGCCCGCCGGCGGCTGGAGCGCCAAGGCCGGCAGCGGCATCACCTACGACGGCGGCGACCAGTTCGGCATCAACATGCTGAACTTCGTCCAGGCGCGTTGGGAGTTCGGCAACAACGAGAACGCCGCCGACACCAACTCGTTCGACGTCCCGCGCGCCCGCACGCTGCTGCGCGGCCACGCGTTCAACAAGAACATCAACTACGTCCTCCAGGTCGACTACATGGACGACGCGTCGGACAGCATCGTCCGTGACGCGTACGTCCACTGGAACTTCGCCGAGGGCGTCGGCATCCGCCTCGGCCAGGGCAAGACGCAGTGGGGCCTCGAGAACACCGGCACGATCCGTGGCACGATGTTCACGGAGCGCTCGGCGGCTTCGCAGCTGTTCTCGCTGGGTGGCCCGGTCGACAACGCCCGCACCCGCGGCGCGTGGCTGATGGGCACCAACATGGACAGCAAGCTCCGTTGGTCGATCGGCCTGATCAACGGCCTCGGCACGGAAGAGACGGCCAACGATGACAACGAGCTCGGCCTCGTCGCGTCGGCCAACTACGACCTGCTGGGCGACTACTTCGGTGGTGGCCGCGAGTGGTGGAGCCAGGGCGACCTGCGCGACGGCGACCGCGCCCTGAAGGGCACGGTTGGTGTCGGCTACGGCATGGACAACACCAACGCGGGCGTTGACGTCGAGACGACCGGTCTCAACGTGAACACGGCGTGGAGCGTCCAGGGCTTCCAGGTCATCGGCGAGTACTACGACGCGTCGATCGAGCCGGACGGCGGCACGGACATCAACGCTGACGGCTACTACGTCCAGGGCACCTACGCCCTGAACAAGTCGGGCGACTCGGCCCTGCGCTACGCGCTCGGCCTGCGCTACAGCTTCGTCGACACGACGGAGCTGGCGGGCGACGAGCAGACCGACATCTCGGTCGTCCTCGACGCGCTGTACAACGGCCACAACTGCAAGACGCAGCTCGAGGTCACCAAGCGCGACCTCGACGCCGCCGACACGACGGACTACATCCTCGGCGTCGCGTTCCAGCTCGTGTTCTGAGCTGGTCAGCAACCCCAACGACGCGATCCTGATCGCGTAGGCCATGGAGGCGGGCAGTGCCCGCCTCCTGCCATTTCTGGACCCTATCTCCATGTCCGACAGCGACTTCGACGTGATCGTCCTCGGCGCTGGCGCGCGCGGACTGACCGCCGCGCTCGGCCTGCTGCCGACCGTCGGCCCCGGCCGTCTGCTCGTCGTCGACGCGGCCCTCGCCCCTGGCGGCGCGATCCGCACGCAGCGCACCAACGGCTACGTCTGCGAACTCGGCCCGTTCGCCTTCGCGCCGGCCGACCTGGCGCCGCTGCTCGCCGCGCTGCCGCAGGCGCCGACGCCGCTGCCCTGCCTGCCGGCGGCGCGCACCGGCTGGCTGCGCACGCCGGCCGGCAACCTGCCGATCCCGGTCGACCCCGAGCCGCAGACCTTCCGCACCGGCAACGAAGAGCTGCCGCAGGCCTGCCGGCGCGCGCTCGGTCCGGCCCTGCGCCTCGGTCGTGCTGCCACCGCCATCGCGCCGCTCGCCGGCAGCGGGTTCCGCGTGACGCTCGGCGGCGAGGTGCTGACGGAGCTCACGGCCCGCGCCCTGCACGTCGCCCTCCCGGCCGCCGCCGCCGGCGCGCTGCTCGGCGCCTTCGACCCGGTCCTCCCCGACGTCGCCGCCCGCACCGCCACGGCCGCGGGGGCCTTCGCCTTCCTCGGCGGCGATGCCGCTGCCGCCGCCGCCGGGTTCGCCGGCTACGGCGTGCTCGCTGCCGCCGACCTGCCCGGGCCCGTGCGTGAAGCGATCTGCTGCTCGCATGTCTTCCCCGGCCGCGCGCTGGCGGGGCGCTGCCTCTGGCGCGTCGAGGTCGCCGACGCGGCCGCCGCCGACCCCGACGACGAGGCGGTGCTCGCGCTCGCCGAGCGCACGCTCGCCGACTGGACCGGCGTCGCGCCGGCCTTCGGCCTGCGCAAGCTGCATCGCTTCGTCACGCCGGTCGCCGACGGCGCGCTGGTCGAGGCCGAAGCCCGTCTGCGCGAACTCGGCCGCCGCGTGCCCGGGCTGGTCGTGCACGTCTGACGGCCGGCGCGCGCGCCGCTGGTTCGGCGCCGTCGGCGGTGCGCG
>JBEITC010000483.1:0-2990 GCA_040375075.1 Planctomycetota bacterium
CCGCCGCGGCCACCGCGACCGCCGGGACCACCGGGACCACCCTGCCCCTGACCGCCCGGCCCCTGACCACCCGGCCCCTGACCACCGGGACCCTCCGGACCGGGTTCGCCCGGCCGCGCGCCCTCGGGCGGACGACCGCCAGGCGCGAAGCCGTCGGGACCACCGAAGCCGCCCGGGCCACCCGGCCCGCGGCCGCCGCCGCGCGCGCCGAGCAGGATCTCGTTGTTGTCGCGCGGGATCGGGTGGAAGCGGCCCTTCGGATCGCGGAGCAGCAGGTAGTCGCTGGCGCGCGAGAAGTAGCCATCGTCGTCGCCGAGCGCGAAGTCGATGGCGAGGAACCACAGCGCCGCGTCGACGTCGAGATGCTGCGGCAGGATCTCCGGCAGGCGCTCCGTTGGCGCGTCGGCGAGCACGGCGCACAGATCGACGAGGCCGCGCCACGCGCGTTCGTTGTCGTCGGACTTGAGGTCGTAGCTGGCCTTGTACGCCGCCGGATCCTCGCCGAGGAAGCGCAGGCCGCCGCGGCCGCTGAAGTCCGGCGGCACCTTGAAGCGGTCGCCGCCCTTGCCGTCGAAGTGGTCGGCGACGAAGTCCTTGTCGAACTGCTGCATCGCCGTGTAGGTGCCGAAGTCCTCGCCATTGACGACGACGCGCACGAGCGCGGTGCGCGGCGCTGGGAAGAAGCGGTTGGCGACGACGCCGTGCAGCATCTCGCGCAGCTGCGACGGATCGGTGTTGTTGTTGAGCAGGTCGAGGTTGCGCAGGCCGCGGAAGCTCTGCTTGCCGTCGACGAGGTCGAACGTCAGGTCGAACGACTTCTTCTTGCCGCGCGCCATCTGGAACGACGTGTTGCCGCGGAACTGCACGCCGACGTTCTTGTGCGTGGCGCCGTCGATCGTCACCGTCGCCGGCACGCTGACGTCGGTGCGGTGGAACTCGGTCAGCTCCTGCAACCAGTCGTCGCCTGGGATCTCCAGGAAGAACGTGCGGACGACGTTCGGATCAAAGACGCCGACGTCGGGATGGTTGCTGACTTGCTCGGGCTCGACCTTGCCGCCGACCTTCGGCGCGCCGCTGTCGGCGCCGCCGCCCGGGCCACCGGGGCCGCCCGGCCCGAAGCCGCCGCGGCCTCCCGGGCCACCCGGGCCACCGAATCCACCGGGGCCACCGCGCTGCGGCCGGTTGTCCTTGAGCCACGCGCGCGCCGCCTTGCGCTCGCCGGCGTCGAGCACGCCGTTCTTGTCGGCGTCGAAGCGGTCCTTCACTGCGATCGAGGCGCCCATCGGCCCGCCGGGGCCACCGGGGCCACCGGGCCCGCCAGGCCCGAAGCCGCCGGGCGGCCCGAAGCCGGGGTCGCCGGGCGGCGGACCTTGCGGGTCCTGCGCAGCGAGCGCGCACGCGAGCGTCAACAGCAGCGAAAGGGGGCGGGCGGCGGGGCTGGCCATCGGGGTGCGTGGTACGCAGGCCACGGCGGGCCGCCAACGACAGACCGGCGAAAGATGATCGCGGGACGCGCGCCGGCGACCGCTTCGCTATGGTCCGCGCCCCGATGAACCGCCGCGCGGCCGTGATCTTCGACATGGATGGCGTGCTCGTGCTCAGCATCGCGGCGCACGCGACGGCGTGGCGCGCGACCGCCGAGCGCTACGGCCGGCCGATGACGCACGCGGACTTCCTGCGCGTCAACGGCATGACCAACCAGGACATCTGCACGACGCTTTGGGGGCCCGAGCGCGCGACGCCGGAGTTCATCGCCCGCATCGGCGACGAGAAGGAACGCGCCTACCGCGACGCCGTGCGCGCCGATCTGCCGCTCGCGCCCGGCCTGCGGCCGCTGCTGCAGCAGCTGCGCGACGCCGGCGCTGCGCTGGCCGTCGGCACCTCGGGGCCGCAGGAGAACGTCGACCTCATCCTCGACCAGGGCGGCATCCGGTCGTTCTTCGGCGGCGTCGTGCACGCGGGCCTCGTGCAGCGCGGCAAGCCGGCGCCGGACATCTTCCTGCGCGCGGCCGAGCTGCTCGGCGTGGCGCCGGAGCGGTGCACGGTCGTCGAAGATGCGCCGACCGGCGTGCGCGCCGCGGTGGCGGCGGGCATGCGCTGCGTCGGCGTGGCGACGACGCACGCCGGCGCCGAACTGACCGCCGTCGGCGCCGGACTCGTGCGGGCCGACCTCGCGGCGCTGACGGTCGACGACCTGCTGGCCGGGTAGCTGCCGGCGCGGGCGGGCCGGCAGGTGGCGGGTCGGCTGCGCGGGTCACGCCAGCCGCCACCGCGGCACGTCGGCGCGCCGTCCCCCGGGGGGCAGGACCTGCCTGGGTGGACGATTCTCCACATGGCGGTGGCCGACGCGGGGCTTCGCCGCTAGCGTTTCGCGCCGGAATGCGGCCAGTCGACGCGTTCCGGTTCGTACATCGACTGGATGGAACCGCGTCCTGCGCGGCTTCTGCCGGCGCATTCGCAATGGCGGCCCTCTCGTCGAGGGCGCACTGTGGCGTGTGCAACCGTTCGATCGCAGCACAGTGCTGTAGGTCTGCCCGGCAAGGCCCCGCGAACCCGGTTCCGGAGACTCCCCATGGGTAAGCGTTTGTTCGTCGGCAACCTGTCCTTCAATACGACCGAGGACACCCTGTCCGAGATGTTCCAGCAGAATGGCATCGCCACCGCCAGCGTGCAGGTGATGCTCGACCGTGACACCGGCCGCTCGCGCGGCTTCGCGTTCGTCGACCTCGCCAACGACGCCGACCTGGCGAACGCCGTCAAGGCGCTCGACGGCAAGTCGCTCGACGGCCGTCCGCTGCGCGTCAACGAGGCCGAGGAGCGCAAGCCGCGCTCGGGCGGCGGTGGCGGCTTCGGCGGCGGTGGTGGCGGCGGCGGCGGTGGCCGCGGCGGCTACGGTGGTCGTGGCGGCGGCGGCGGTGGTGGCGGCGGTGGCCGCGATCGCTGGTGATCGCAGCGACGCGTCCTGAGGGACGCGTCCCACACGGCCCGCG
>JBEITC010000354.1:0-4357 GCA_040375075.1 Planctomycetota bacterium
CGAGGACGCGCTCGCCGTCGCCGCGCTGGCGAGCGCGGACGGCGCGCAGCACCGCGCCGGGGCGATCAGCGCGCTCGCGCGCATGCGTTCGGCCAAGGCGCTCGAACTGTGCGCCGCGCTGCTGTTCCCGACGGGCGCCGCCGGACCGCTCGGCGCCGCGACCGCGGACCGCGCCGAAGCGATGGCGATCGTGCGCGGGCTGCGCAGCCGCGACGACGACGGCGCCAAGGCGCTGCTCGCGCGGCTGCAGTCGCACCCCGATCCCGTGGTCGCCGCCGGCGCGCGCGTGGCGCTGCCGCCGGCGACGACGACCACGCAGGCCAAGCTGACGCTGTCGCCGGACCGCGCGTCGGTCGAGGCCTCGCTCCCGGGCGCGCTGGGCGACGCGATCGTGGTGGCCGGCGCCTTCCCCGCGCCCGCTGCGATCGAACTGACGATCGCCGAGTGCGACGCCATCGAGTTCCCGGCGCACGCGATCCGGCCGGCGGCCGGTGCGCGCCTGTTCCTCGAACAGGGCAGCCTCGTCGTCGGCGAGGTGCTGGCGATCACCGCCGACGCGGTGCGCGTTCGCTCGGCGCGCTTTGGCGAGCTGAGCCTGCCGCGCGCTGGCGTGCAGGGCATCGCCTTCGACCCGGCGCTCGACCGCCTCGTCGGCGCGTCGGTGGAGCACGACCGCGTGCGCATGCGCGACGGCTCGACGCGCGATGGCGCCGTCACCGCCCTGGACGCCGCCGGGCTGCGCTTCGCCGCCAAGGACGGCGCCGCGCAGGTCGCGACGACCGCCGAAGTCGCCGGCGTGCTGTTCACGCGGCCGCGCACGACGACGCCCGATCCGCTGACGTACACGCGCCTCGACCTCGTCGACGGGGAGCGGCTGATCGGCTTCCTCGCTGCGTGCAACGCCGAGCATGTCGTCGTCAGCGTGCCGCAGCTCGGCGCCGTGGCGATGCCTTGGCGCGACGTGGCGCGCGTCGAGCTCGGCGTCGGCGGCGGCGCGCTGTGGGGCTTCACGCTCATCGCCGACTACAGCGACAACCGCGTCCTCGAGGTCGACGACCAGGGCCGCGTCGTGTTCGAGCTGAAGGACGTGTTCGGCGCGTGGGACGCCGAGTGCCTCGACAACGGCAACCTGCTGATCACCGAGTACGCGATCAGCCGCGTGCAGGAAGTCGACCGCAAGGGCAACCAGGTCTGGGCCTTCGAGGACCTGAACAACCCGTACGACGCCGACCGCCTGCCCAACGGCAACACGCTGATCGCCGACACGTTCGCCAGCCGCGTCGTCGAGGTCGACAAGGACGGCAAGGTCGTGTGGACCTACGCCAAGGAAGTGCGGCCGCTCGACGTCGACCGCCTGCCCAACGGCAACACCCTGATCGCCGACGCGACGAAGGAGCGCGTGCTCGAGGTCACTCCCGCCGGCGAGATCGCCTGGGAGCTGAAGGGGCTGCCGAGCGCGCACGACGTCGACCGCCTGCAGAACGGCCACACGTTGGTCACGCTGCGCAGCAAGGGCGTGGTGCAGGAGTTCGATCGCGACGGCAAGCTCGTGTTCGAGATCACCGGCCTGAACTCGCCGAGCGACGCCGACCGCCTGCCCAACGGCAACACGCTGGTCGCCGAGAACACGCGCGTGCGGGAGTTCGACCGCCGCGGCAACGAGATCTGGCGGCAAGCCGTGCAGTGGGCCGTCGAGGTCAACCGCTACTGACGGCGCGTGTCGCGCCGCTACTGCGCGAACGCGGGCGCGAGGCGCGGCGGCACGCCGAGGCGCCGCACGACGTCGCCGATCGCGGCCATGCGGTCCGGGTCGCCGTTGGCCGCCGCTTCGCACCAGCCGAGCACCGCGCGCTGCAGCGGCGAGGCCTCGTCGACGGCGCCGAGCGCCATCGCCAGCCACGGCCGGGCTGCCGCCGGACCTTGCGCCAGCAGCACGTCGACGCCGCGCGTCCACGCCGCCGGCCAGAGCTGGTCCTTCGCCGACGCCCAGTCCGTCGCCGCGGGCGCGAGCGCCTGCGCCACGGCGAGGTCCTCGGCGACGCGCGGCCAGGACTCACGCCAGTGCGACGGCGTTTCGCCGAGCGAGGCGGCGACGCGCAGCGCACCCTGGTGATCGCCGGCGTGCAGCCGCCAGACGACGGCCTCGCGCGGCCACTCGACCGTGCCCGCCCAGACGGCGGCGGCGAGCGCGGCCGCGGTGATCGCCGCGATGCCGGCGCGGATCGCTCGCGAACCGCGATCGAACGCGGCGCGGAAGCCGGCGTCGGACTCGTAGCGACGCATCGTGCGCCAGCGGTCGGGCTCGTCGGGATGCAGGCTGAGCACGCGCCCGAGCCAACCGTGCGGCGCGGGCTGCGCGAGGCGCGAGACGACCAGCAGCGCGCGCGCGCACGGCTCGCTGCCGAGCGCCTCGACCGACGCGACGTCGGCCTCGTGCTCGAAGCGATGCGCGAGCGTGCGCACCAGCAGCCAGGCCGCGGCGCCGCCGACGAGCACGAGCGCCGCCTGCGCGAGCTCGTCCAGGGCTTCGACGCCGAGCAGCCGCAGCGGCGCCATGACGAGCAGCGGCACGATGACGACGAGCGTGAGCAGCAGCGTGGGATGACCCTTCTTGGCGTGGCCGACCTCGTGCGCGACGACGCCCGCGAGCGAATCGGCGTCGAGTTCGCGCACGATGCCGTCGGTCAGGCACAGCGTGCGGCCGAACGGCAGCGGCCCGACCAGCATCGCGTTGAGCGCGCGCATCCCGGTCGGCAGCTGCAGCACGCGGCGCGGCGGGAAACCGAGCGCGCGCGCCGTCGCCTGCAGCGCGGCCGCCGGCGGCTCGGGCAACGGCTGCACCGCGAAGGCGAAGCGGAACCAGGGCGGCAGCAGCGCCACCACCGCGAGCAGCAGCAGCATCCCGCCGGCGATCGCGCCCGGCGTGGTCGCCAGCGCGAACACGTGCAGCGAGCGATCGAGCGCGACGACTTCGAGGCCGAGCCCGAGCAGCGCCACGGGCAGCAGCACGAACAGCGGCCCGCCGAGGCGCAAGCGCACGAGCCCGCGCAGGTCGGCGCGCGACGGCACGGGCACGAACGCCGCCGACGCGGCGCGCGCGTCGTCGGCGAGGTCGCACCACGACGCGGCGTGCACTGCGGGCGCGATGCGGATCCACTCGGCGAGGAACGCCGGCATGGCGCCGAGCGCGATGCTGATCAGCGGGCTCGCCTGCGCGAGCTGGTCGACGACGTCGCCGTAGGCGCCGAACGCGTAGAGCGCGTGCACTGCGAGCGGCACGCCGATGGCCGACAGGCGCAGCAGCGCACGCGGCGGCACGCGCGCCTGCCTGCCGGACAGGACCTGCCGCGCAGCGCGCCCGGCGGCGGTCACCGCGAGCAGCTTCGGCGCCAACAGCACGAACAGCCACGGCAGCAGCGTCGACGCGTCGCCCGAGCCGGGCAGCGCCGGCAGCAGTTCGCGGTGCACGGCGACGACCAGCAGGCCGAGCAGCAGCGGCAGCGGCAGGAACACGTCAGCGGCCTGCCTGCGCGGGCGGCGCGTCGGCCGCGGGGAACGCACGCTGCACGGCCGCCTGGAAGCGCGGCTCGGCGCGCAGCGAGTCGAGCTCGGGATCGCGGTCGAACATCCTGCGCGACAGTCGCAGCGAGCTGTCGAGCTCGGGCGACGCGAGGCGCGCGGCGCACGCTTCGATCGCGGCGAGCGCGCGCTCGCGGTCGCCGGCGAGCGCGTGCACGCACGCCGCCGAGTACCACGTCAGCGGCTTCCACTCGGCCTTGGCGCCCTTGGCGAGCGCTTGCGCGGCGCGGTAGGCGGCGGCCGCCGGCTTGTGCTCGCGCAGCTGGTTGTGGAAGTCGGCGAGCGCGAGCGTCGCCTGCATGCGTTCTTCCGGCTCGCCCTCGGCGGTCGCGGCGACGAGGCGCGCGAGATGGCGCTGGCCCTGCTCCTTCACCCCCCACTGCCACAGCATCGCGGCGAGCGCGGCGCGCAGGTCCTCGGGCTCGATGCGCTCGTTGTCGGCGATGCGCACGATCGCGTCGACGCACGCGGCGTCGGGGATGCGCGGCTGCAGGTCGCGGAGCGCCGGCACCAGTTCGAGGCGCTGCGTGGTCGGGACCCACTGCGGCGGCTCGAGCAGCAGCGTGAAGAAGAACTCGCCGACGCGCGGCTGCAGCATCGCCAACGCGTCGTACTGGCCGCGGAAGGTGATGTCGCTCGCGCGCTGGATCTTGACGAAGGCGAGCGCGAAGTCGCGCTCGGCCTGTTCGACCGCCTTGCGGCGCGCGGCGTCGTCACCAGCGCCGGCGTGCGCCGCCGACAGCCACGCGAGGCCCGCTTCGGGCGCGATGGCGAGGGC
>JBEITC010000042.1:0-14909 GCA_040375075.1 Planctomycetota bacterium
GACCTGAAGTGACGGTGACCTGAAGTGACGGCGGCCTGAAGTGACGGCGACCTCAAGTGACGGCGGCCGCGCGCGGAGACCGCGGCGGCCGCAAGGTGGCTGGCGCCGCGCGCGAGACGCGCCTCGCAGCACCGCTCGCGCGACCTTGGCTCAGTTGGCCGCAGGCGCCTGCGGCAGCACGATCTTCTGGCCCTCGCGCACGCCGTCGCCGAGGCCCGGATTCGCCTGCTTGATCGCGGCGATCATCTTGTCGGCGTTCTTGCGGCCGTAGGTGCGCTCGGCGATCCGCCACAGCGAGTCCCCGGCCTTGACCGTGTAGCTCGTGCCGGCAGCCGCAGCGATGGCGACGGCGGGCTTGGCCGCGCCGTCGAAGGCCGCGGGCGTCGGCATGGCGAAGCTCGGCACCGTCTGCTGCGGCTGCTGGGGCACCACAGCCGACGGAGCGCCCGTCGTCGTCGTCGTCGGCGGCGGCGGCGTCGACGGCGTCTCGGCCGTCAGCGTCTTCGGCTTGCTCGCCTCGATGGCGGCGACGAGCACCTCGTCGTCGACCCACGGCACCGCGATCTCCTGGCCGACGCGGAGCACGACGAGCTCTTCGTTGAGGCTCTTCGTCTCGGCGAGGTAGGGATCGCGCGCGCCGCACCAGCGGCGGACGAGCCCTTCGAGCGAATCATTGGGCTTGGCGCGCACGAAGCGCACGTTGCGATCGCGGCGCGACATGCCGAGCTGCTGCGCGACGATGTCGGCGGCGACCATCGGCTTCGGCGCCGGCGCCGACAGCGGCTGCGGCGCGACCTCGACCGGCGCGGGCAAGCCGGGCAGCGACGCCTCGGTGGCGGACTTGTTCGCGTCCTCCGGCTTCGGCGCATCGGCGTCCTTGACGGCGACTTCCTGGTTCAGGATCTGCGCCAGACCCGGCGTCGCGGCAACGTTGCCTGCGCCCGACTTCGGCCGGAAGACGACCGCGACGACGAGGATCAGGCCGAGGAACCCCGAGACCGCATACACCAACCAACGCTCGTTCTGCTTCATGACACCCTCCAGCAACTCGAGGCATCGAGCTGCCGCGCAAGGGGCGAAGCGCGCGCCGTGACCTGGATCGCGCACAACCGCCCGACGACGCCGGGATGACCGCCCGACGACGGCGCAGATCCTATGCAGCGCGACGCGGACTGCAACCGTCGACGCAGCAAGTTCCGGCCAGCACACGCGCGCCGGCGCGGCTCACTTGCCCGGCGACTTCGGCCGGTGCTCGACGACGACGGTGTCCTTGTCGACCTTCAGCTCGGGGGACGGCGCGTCCTTCGGGTCGAGGACCGGCGCCAGCAGTTCGATGGCCACCCGGTCCCCCGCCGGATCGCGGTAGGCGACCTCGCGCAGCAGCCCGTCGGCGGCCTGCAGCGTCAGGTCGAGGCCGCGTACGCGCGCCCGCACGGCGTCGGTCCTGGGCGTCAGCTGGAGGCACACGACCCCGCTGTCCTTGGGCCCGTCGACGACGGCGGCGATCGCGAAGTCGCGCAGCAGCCGGTCGACGTCGCCGCCGACCGCCGCGAACAGGCCGCGGGCGAGCTCCGGACCGTCGAGGTGGAAGCGTTCGAGCTGCTTGCGCTGCGGCCGATGCACTTCGTAGACGGCCTCGGCGAGGCGGACGACCGACGGCCGCGGTTCCGCCGCGAAGAACACCACGACCGCCGGCTCGCGGACGAAGAGGAAGCGCCCCTTGCTGACCAGCGGCTCCTTGAGCAGCTCCGTCGTGCGGCGCTGCACGTAGTCGGCGACCAGGGTCTTCGCCCCGCGGCTGCGCTCGGCGTGCTGCTGCAGCAAGGCCGCGGCGCGGGCGACGTCGGCGGCCGACGGCGCCGGCGGGTCCTGGGCGACGAGGCCGGCGAGGCCGACGAACGCCGCCACGGCAACGCGACGGAGGACGTTCACACCCGCTCCAGCGTGCGATCGGCGACCGACGCCGCCGCGCCCGCCGCCGCGCCACTCGGCGCGCCCGCGACGCTCCCGACGGCCGGCGGCATGGCGGACAACCGCGGCACGAGGTCGTAGCGGCGCTGCAGGCGACCGATGGCGAAGAACACCTGCAGGCGCAGCCGGTCGAGCCAGCCCAGGTCGAAGCCGCCGGCGAGCACGGTGGTCACCGCGCGGGCGATGCCGAACATGCGCCGCGGCGCGAAGAAGATGTCGCGCGTCGCCGGGTCGTAGAAGCCGGTGACGAAGCGGCGGACGAAGCGATAGCGCGCCTGCAGCACGCGGTCGAAGCGCGCGCGAACCCGCACGCTGCCGGCGACGCCGCGCCGCACGACGGCGACCGCCGCGTCGGCGGCCTCGATGCCCGAACGCAGCGCCATCTGCACGCCGGTCGAGAAGATCGGGTCGAGGAACGAGCCGGCGTCGCCGGCGAGGAACCAGCGGTCGCCGCAGTAGGCGGTGGCGCGGTAGCTGAAGCCGCTCTCGACGTGGACGTCGCCGACGCGCTCGGCGCCGGCGAGCAACTGCTTGGCGTACGGCGACGTCGCGACGGCGTCGGCGAACAGCTGCGCCGGATCGCCCTTCGCGCGACCGCGCCACGTGTCGAGGTCGAGCACCGCGCCGACGCTCATCACGCCATCGGGCAGCGGGATGAACCACATCCAGCCGAGGTCGGGCAGCGCGACGATGCGCGTGTCGCCGGCGCGCTCGCCCGGATCGACCGGCACGCCGCGGAAGTGCGCGTACACCGACGCCTTGCGCAGCTCCTCGTCGGCGACGCGCACGCCGCGCCGGCGCGCGACGAAGCCGGCGCGACCGCTGGCGTCGACCAGCGCCTTGGCGCGCAATGTCGTCACGCCGTCCGCCGTCGCGACGTCGACCTCGACGCCATCGGTCGATTCGCGCAGGTCGACGGCGCGGCCGGCGAGCCGCTCCGCGCCGCACGCCTCCGCGTGGTCGAGCAGCAGCGCGTCGAACTGCGCGCGCGGCACCTGCAGCGCGTACGGCGGATCGACGTGCTTGGCGGTCTGGAAGTCGAACAGCACCGTGTGGCCGCCGTCGGGCGTGCGCAGCTGCGCGCCGCGCTTCTGGACGAAGCCGGCCGCATGCAGCCGTTCGCTGACGCCGAGCTGGCGGAACACCGCGTCGCCGAGCGGCAGCAGCGACTCGCCGATGTGGAAGCGCGGGAACGCGTCCGCTTCGACGACGACGCAGCGCAGGCCCGCGCGCGCGGCGCGCGCCGCCGCAGCGCTGCCCGCCGGCCCCGCGCCGACGACGACGAGATCGCATGCGCCCACCGTCTCGGCGGTCGCGGCGGTCGCAAGGCATTGGTCGGCGCGCGCGTTCATGGCGAGAGTGCGAGACGACGCGACTCAGCCGCCGAGGTCGACGCCGGCCTGCTCGGCGAACGCTTGCGCCGCCGGATAGCCGGCGTCGGCGTGGCGCATCACGCCGGTGCCCGGGTCGCAGGTCAGCACGCGGCGGATGCGGCGCGCCGCGGCGTCGGTGCCGTCGGCGACGGTGACCTGGCCGCTGTGGATCGACTTGCCCATGCCGACGCCGCCGCCGTGGTGCAGCGACACCCACGTCGCGCCGGACGCGACGTTGAGCATGGCGTTGAGCAGCGGCCAGTCGGCGATCGCGTCGCTGCCGTCGAGCATCGCCTCGGTCTCGCGGTACGGCGACGCGACCGAACCGCAGTCGAGGTGGTCGCGGCCGAACACGACCGGCGCCTCGAGTTCGCCATTGCGCACCAGTTCGTTGACCGCGAGGCCAAAGCGCGCGCGCTCGCCGTAGCCGAGCCAGAGGATGCGCGCCGGCAGCCCTTGGAAGGCGATCTTCTTGCTGGCCTTCTCGATCCACGTGCGGATCGCCGGGTTGTCGCCGAACATCTCCAGCGCCAGCGCGTCGGTGCGCGCGATGTCGGCCGGGTTGCCGCTGAGCGCGACCCAGCGGAACGGCCCGCGGCCCTCGCAGAACAGCGGCCGGATGTACTCGGGGATGAAGCCCTTGATGCGGAACGCCTCGGCGATGCCGTGGTCGCGCGCCTCGGTGCGGATGTTGTTGCCGTAGTCGAACGTGATCGCGCCGCGCTCCTGCAGGTCGAGCATCAGGCCGACGTGCTTGCACACGGTGCGGTAGGCCTGCTCGAGGTAGCCCTTGGGATCGCGCTCGCGCAGTTCGCGCGCCTTCTCGACCGTCATGCCGTCCGGCACGTAGCCGACCAGCATGTCGTGCGCCGAGGTCTGGTCGGTGAGCAGGTCCGGCACCACGCCGCTGTCGCGGATCACCGTCAGCAGCTCGGTGGCGTTGCACTTGACGCCGATCGACCACGCCTGCCCGGCGGCCTTGCGCGCCAGCGCTGCCTGCAGCGCGACCTTGGGGTCGTCGATGCGCTCGTCGAGGTACTTGGTCTCCAAGCGCTTGTCGATGCGCCAGCCTTCGACGTCGCAGGCGAGGCACACGCCGCCCGTCATCGTCACGGCCAGCGGCTGCGCGCCGCCCATGCCGCCGAGGCCGGCGGTGACCACGAGGCGGCCCTTGAGGTCGCCGCCGAAGTGGCGCTTGCCCGCGGCGACGAACGTCTCGTACGTGCCCTGCACGATCCCCTGCGTGCCGATGTAGATCCACGAGCCGGCCGTCATCTGGCCGTACATGATCAAGCCGAGCTTGTCGAGCCGGCGGAACTCGTCCCAGTTCGCCCAGTTGCCGACGAGGTTGCTGTTGGCGAGCAGCACGCGCGGCGCGTCCGGGTGCGTGTCGAACACGCCGACGCACTTGCCCGACTGCACCAGCATCGTCTGGTCGGGGCGCAGGCGGCGCAGCGTCGCCAGGATCTTCTGCAGCGCCTCGGGGTTGCGCGCCGCCTTGCCGAGCCCGCCGTAGACGATCAGCCGTTCCGGGTCCTCGGCGACGTCGCGGTCGAGGTTGTTCTGCACCATGCGGTACGCGGCTTCGATCGTCCAATCGGCACAGGTCAGCTGCTTGCCCCGCGGGGCGCGATACGGCGTCATGCGCGCGATCGTGGCGACCAGCGCGCGATGGCGCAAGGTGGGCGGACGGCGGGGACTCGCCCGCATCCAACGGCCGCGCGCGGCGAACAGCCGGCATGCCCGACGGAGCGCCCGCCCCCACGTCGTCCGCCTCGCCCACGCGCCGCACCGTCGTCGTCACCGGCGCAACCGGCTACATCGGCGGTCGCCTCGTGCCGCGGTTGCTCGCCGCCGGCTGCCGCGTCGTCTGCCTCGTGCGCGAACCGCGCAAGCTCGACGCGCGGCCCTGGCGGCACCACCCCGAGGTCGCCGTGCTCAAGGTCGACCTCACCGACCCGCTCGCCGTCGCGACGGCGATGCGCGGCGCCGAGGCGGCCTTCGACCTCGTCCACTCGATGATCGCGCAGGGGCGCGACTACCGGCAGCAGGACCTGACGCTGGCGCACGCCTTCGCCCACGCTGCCAAGGTCGCCGGCGTCCGCCGCATCGTCTACCTCGGCGGGCTCGGCGAGATGGGCCAGGACCTCAGCGAGCACCTGACGTCGCGCCGCGAAGTCGAGCAAGCCCTGGCCGCGACCGGGGTGCCGGTGACCGTGTTCCGCGCCGCGATGATCATCGGCTCGGGCTCGGCGTCGTTCGAGATCCTGCGCTACCTCGTCGAGCACCTGCCGGCGATGGTGACGCCGCGCTGGGTCAAGACCGAGTCGCAGCCGATCGCGGTGCGCAACGTGCTGCACTACCTCGTCGCCTGCCTCGACGCGCCGGCGACGGTCGGCGCGACGCTCGACATCGGCGGTCCCGAGGTGCTGTCGTACCGCGACCTGATGCGCGTGATGGCCCAGGCGCGTGGCATGCGCCCGCGCCTCGTCGTGCCGGTGCCGGTGCTGACGCCGCGGCTGAGTTCGCTGTGGATCCACCTGATCACGCCGGTGCCGCACACGATCGCGCGGCCGCTCGCCGAAGGCCTGCGCAACCGCACCGTCTGCCGCGACGGCCGCGCCGCCGAACTCATGCCGCAGCAGCTGCTGACCATGCGCGAAGCGATCGACGGCGCGCTCGGCAAGCGCGCCGAAGACGAGGTCGAGACGGCGTGGACCGACGCCGGCGCGATGCCCGGCGACCCCGACTGGGCCGGCGGCACGACCTACGTCGACCACCGCGAGATCCAGGTCGCCGCGCCGACCGCGACCACGTACGCCACCGCCGACGCCATCGGCGGCGACACCGGCTGGTACGGCGGCAACTGGCTGTGGCGACTGCGCGGCGTCATGGACAAGCTGATCGGCGGGCCCGGCCTGCGCCGCGGCCGCCGCGACCAGCACGACCTCGTCGTCGGCGACGCGCTCGACTTCTGGCGCGTGACCGACGTAGCGCCCGGTCGCCGCTTCGAACTGCGCGCCGAGATGAAGCTGCCCGGCGTCGCCACGCTGACCGTCACCGTCGATCCCGACGGCGCGGGCAGCCGGCTCGGCCTCACGGCGCGCTTCCAGCCGCGCGGCCTGCTCGGCATCGCCTACTGGTACTCGGTGCTGCCGCTGCACGGCCTCGTGTTCGCCGGCATGCTGCGCGGCCTGCAGCGCGCGGCGGAACGCGCGGCGAATCAGCCCGCCGGCCCAACGCCGCTCGCGCGCGCGGCCCAGTAGCTGGCGAGCGCCTGCGCGATCGCCGGACGATCGCACGGACTGCGCGCCGCGACGACCTCCAGGTAGGCGACGATCGCGGCGGCCTGCGCTGGCGTGAAGCCGGCGAAGCGACGCTGGCATTGCTCGAACCACGTCCACTCGCCGTAGCGCTGCGGGCTGACGAGCTCGCCGCGGCCGTGGTCGTCGAGACCGTGCGTGAGATGGAACACCGGATCCGCCTGCTGCAGCACGCCGTCGAGATCGGCGAGCAGGTACGCCGGCAGGTAGCAGCGGAACGCGTCGTCACCGAAGAAGCTCAGCGCCGAGCCAAGCCCATCGGGCGCGCCGTCGAGAAAGTCGACCGCGAGTGCGCGCCAGTCCGGCTGGCCGCGGAAGGCCGCCGCGACGCGCGCTGGCTCCGTGCCGGGCCCCCAGTCGGCCTGCCCGTCGACCAACCGGTCGTCGCCAGGATGCACGACCGCAGCGAAGGCGGCGCGGATGAGGTCCTGCGCGCGCGCGACCGACGAACGGCTCACGAGCGACCGCCGCCGCCATGGCCGCGGGCGCGGAGCTCGCCGCGGGCGCGGAGCTCGCCGCGCGCGCGCCTCACACCGCCAATGCCCCCACCGCCTTCTCCGCCGCGTCGACGATCGTGCCGTCGCGCAGCAACCGCTCGGCGTCGGCGAGGTCGGGCGCGAGGTAGCGGTCGCGGTCGAGGCCCTTCACCGTCTTGCGCAGCGCCTTGTACGCCGCGTGTGCGCCCTTGCCGGGACGCAGCTGCTCGCCGAGGTCGAGCGCCTGGGCGGCGCACAGCAGTTCGATGCCGAGCACCTTGGCGGTGTTGGCGACGACCAGCTGCGCGTGGCGCGCGGCGGTCACGCCCATCGACACGTGGTCTTCGCGATTCGCCGACGTCGGGATGGTGTCGACGCTGGAGGGATGCGCCAGCGTCTTGTTCTCGCTGCACAGCGACGCAGCGACGACCTGCGGGATCATGAAGCCGCTCTCGACGCCGGCGTCGCGCGCGAGGAACGGCGGCAGGCCGGAGATGTCGGGGTTGACCATCTGCTCGATGCGCCGCTCGCTGATGTTGGCGAGCGTGCTGACCGCGATGGCGAGGAAGTCCATCGCCTGGCTGACCGGCTGGCCGTGGAAGTTGCCGCCGCTGAGCACGTCGCCGTCGGGGAACACCAGCGGGTTGTCGGTGACCGAGTTGGCCTCGGTGACGACGACGTCGAGCGCGTAGCGCACGCCGTCCTTGGCAGCGCCGTGCACCTGCGGCGCGCAGCGCAGCGAGTACGCGTCCTGCACCTTCTTGCAGTCGACGTGGCTCGGCAGGATGGCGCTGCCTTGCAGCAGCGCGCGCAGGTTGGCGGCGGTCGCCAGCTGGCCCGGCTGCGGGCGGATCGCGTGGATGCGTTCCTGGAACGGCGTCGCGCTGCCGCGCAGCGCCTCGACCGTCAGCGCGCAGCAGACGTCGGCGGCCTTGGCGAGCCGGATCGCCTCGAAGACGGCAAGGCACCCGATCGCGGTCATGATCTGCGTGCCGTTGATCAGCGCGAGGCCCTCCTTCTCGCGCAGCAGCAGCGGCTGGCGCCGCACCGCCGCGAGCGCCTGCGCGCCGGTCACCTTCTTGCCGTCAGCGGTGAACATCTCGCCGCGGCCGATCAGCGGCAGGGCCATGTGGCTGAGCGGCGCGAGGTCGCCGCTGGCGCCGACCGATCCTTGCGATGGGATCACCGGCGCGAAGCCGGCGTTGAACAGCGCCAGCGCCTGCTGCAGCAGCTCGAGCCGCACACCGGAGAAGCCGAGCGCGAGGTTGTGGATGCGCAGCGCGAACGCCAGCCGGCTCGTCGCGAGCGGCAGCGGCTCGCCGACGCCGGTGGCGTGGCTGAGCAGCAGGTTGGTCTGCAGCGTCGCCAGCTGGTCGTCGGCGATGCGCACGCCGGCGAGCTTCCCGAAGCCGGTGTTGATGCCGTACATCGTGCGGCCGGTGGCGACCGCGTCCTCCACGACCTTGCGGCTCGCGCGCACGCGCTTCACCGCGGCAGGCGCCAGCGCCGCCTTGGCGCCGGGACGGCTCAACTGCACGAGGGTCGCGAGCGGGAGGTTCGGTTCGCCAAGTCGGATCGTGGGCACGGCGCGAACCTAGCTGCGCCCGCGAAGGCGGGCAAGCGACGCAGGATCGCCGCTCAGCTCGACGCCGACTCGAGCGCGAGCGGCGGCGCGCTCGGCACGAGGAAGAAGCGGCCGATCGCCACCGCGAAGCGCTTGCCGTCGTCGCGCTCGTACAGGTAGCTGCCCTCCATCGTGCCCCACGTCGTCGACAGCGGGCAGAAGCTCAGGTAGCTGTACGACTCGCCCGGCGCGAGATGCGGGTACTCGCCGACCACGCCCTTGCCGCGCACGTCTTCGCGCTTGCCGTCGGCGTCGACGATGATCCAGTGGCGCGACAAGAGCCGCGCCGACCGCTCGCCGACGTTGGTCATCGTGATCTTGTAGCGGAACACGTGCTGCGGCCGCGCCGGCTGGCCGTCGCCGGCGAGTTCCGGCGGCAACTGTTCCTGCGGCAACGGCTCGGCCGCCGCCTGGATGCGGATGCCGTCGGTGGTGACGTCGGAGTGCGGCGAGGTGGCCATGGTGGTTGGCGGCGGGCCCGGCAGGATAGACCGGCGGCGGCGGCAGGAAAGAGCCTGTCGCCCGCGCAGTCGATCCGACTCAGTGCGCCGACCCGCCCTGGGCGAACGCCAGCTTGCCGTCCGCCGAAGACAGCTCGAGCGCCTTGCCGTTCAGCATGCCGGTCCAGGTGTCGGCCTTGCCGTCGCCGAGCAGCTTGCACTTCACCGTCACGGCCTTGGTCGCAGCGTCGAACGTGTAGGAGCCGTGCAGGTGGTCGTGGCTGCCGTCCTCGCGCGGCGCGGTGTGCACCATCACCTTCTCGCCGCCCGTCTGGAACTCCAGGTTCAGGCCCTTCTTGCCGCCGTCGAGCTGCTGGGCCCAGTTGCCGGCGAGGGGATGGTCGCTGCCGCACGCGGCGAACAGCAAGACGGGGACGAACGACAGCAGGAGGGTGCGCATCGGTTGGCTCTGGAGCGTTGGGATCATGGCGGCAGTCCCGCGGGATGCCACCCCGCGGGGCGTCGGGCCGACCGCAACCGCATCCTGCCGCGCCGGAGATGCAACGCTGCCCGACGTACGGCACACTCCCCCACCCCATGGCAAAGATCACCTTCAAGGGCAACCCCATCGCCACCTGCGGCGAGCTGCCGGCCGTCGGCGCCGCCGCGCCAGCGTTCACGTTGGTGCGCACCGACCTGTCGCCGCTGACCCTCGCCGACCTGCGCGGCAAGCGCGTCGTGCTCAACATCTTCCCGAGCGTCGACACCAGCGTGTGCGCGACGAGCGTGCGCAAGTTCCACGCGCAAGCACAGCAGCGGCCCGACGTCGCCATCGTCTGCGTCTCGCGCGACCTGCCGTTCGCCCTCAAGCGCTTCTGCGGCGCCGAGGGCCTCGACAAGGTGATCCCAGCGAGTTGCTTCCGCGCGCCGGACTTCGGCGCCGCCTACGGCGTGACGATCACCGACGGCCCGCTGGCCGGACTGTTCGCGCGCGCGGTCGTCGTGCTCGACGGCGCTGGCGTGGTCGTGCACCGCGAGCTCGTGCCGGAGATCGCGCAAGAGCCGGACTACGCTGCCGCGCTCGCGGCGCTCGGCTGACCGGCGGCCGCGCGGACGCTGGCCGCGCAGCGCGTGCGCGTCCTTCGGGGTCCTCGGACTCGGCGTGGCCGCGATCGCGGCCATCTGGCGCCATCGGCGCGCCCGTTCGCGGCAGGCGCTTGGTGACCGCCGCTCAGCGCGGCGCTGCCGGCGTGCGACGGTAGACCAGCACGACATCCTGGCCGAACGCCTGCTGGCGCACCGCCAGCACGCCGTCGGTGCACTGGAACGTGCTGGTGACGTCCTGCTGGCCGCGCGCGGTCGCGACCAACCGCAGCGCCGCGCCGTCGCGCTGCCACGTGCCGCGCGCGGCGACGAGCGGCAGGTCCTGCGGCGTCAGGTGCGACAGGAACGTGCCATCGGTCTGCAGTTCGACGAAGCCCTGGCGCAGGCGCGACGTGGCCGAACGCGCCTCCGTGAGCGCGGCCTCGGTGCGCTCGCCTTCCGGCCGCAGGCTGACCATGGCGACGGCCGAGGCCTCGGGGTCGTAGACGTAGAAGCCGGCGTCCGCCGGGGAGGGTGCCGACGCGCAAGCGGCCAAGAGGCAGAGGATCGTTCCCCAAGTGCGAAGCATCGCGCGCAGCATGCCAGACGCGCTCCGCTCAGGCCACTTCGCCGGCGAGGGTCGCAAGGGGCTCGCGACCGACGATGTTGCCCTTGTCGTCGCGGCCGAGCCGGCAGGCGGCGACCTGCGGATCGTGCGTGAAGAACAGCCGGCCATCGCGGGCCAGCAGGTCGGCCAGCAGGACCGTCTTCTCGTCGATCAGCAGCTCGGGGAAGCGGTCGTACCCCATGGTGATGGCGCGGCGCACCCACGGCAGGCCCGGGATCAGGTCGGCGCAGAACAGCAGCGGCCCGCGGCTGCCCTGCACTTCGACGAGGCGCATGCCCGGCGTGTGGCCGTCGCTGGCGCGCAAGCGGAACTGCGGCCCGAGCACGGCGCTGGCCTCGCCGTCGACGAGTTCGAGCCGGCCGGTCGCCGCCAGCAATGCCGGCAACTCCGGCACGAAGCTGGCGCGGTCGCGCGCGTGCGGCCGCTGCGCCCGCTCGTACGCCTGCCGGCCGACGACGTAGCGAGCGTTGGGGAACGCGAGCGCCAGCGGCTGCCCCGGCGCGTGCGCCGCCAGCACGCCGCCGGCGTGGTCGAAGTGCAGATGCGAGAGCACGACGACGTCGACGTCGGCAGGCGCGATGCCGATCGCCGCCAACTGCTCGAGCAGCACGTGCCGGTCCTCCTGCACGCCGTAGCGCGCGCGCAGCTCCGGCGCGAAGAACGCGCCGATGCCGGCCTCGCACAGGATCACGCGATCGCCGTCGCGGACGACGAGGCAGCGGCAGGCGAGGTCGATGCGGTTGTGGTCGTCGGCCGGCGCCCACTGGCTCCACATCGCCTTCGGCGCGTTGCCGAACATCGCGCCGCCGTCGAGCTTCTGCGCGTTGCCGAGCACGGACCAGAGTCGCAGCGTCACTTGCCCGCCTCCCCCGCCGCGAGCGCGGCGATGCGCTCGGCCAGCGCGCCGAGCTTGCAGCCTTCGAGGTTGCACAGCACGGCGACCGCCACCTTGGCGTCGGGACGCAGGACCAGCATCGTGCTGACGCGCGCCTGGCTGCCGCTGTGCGCGACCACCTGCGCGCCGTCCTGCGTCGTGAGCGCGAAGCCGAGCCCGTAGCCGGTGCCCTTGCCGTCGCTCGTGCGCTGTTCGCTCCACAGCGTCGCCAGCGCCTCGGCCGGCAGCAGCGTGCCGGCCAACAGCGCCTGCGCGAAGCGCGCCAGATCCTCGGCCGAACTGCACAGCCCGCCGCCGGCGAGCTTGTAGCTGCTGTCCATCGGCTGGCTGTTCTGCAGCACGCCGCCGACGCGCGCGTAGCCCTGCGCGCGGCCGCGGATCAACCGGCGGCTGTCGTCGGCCTGCAGCGTCAGCGCGCCGCATGGCTCGGCGATGCGCGCGCGCACCAGCGCCGCGAACGACTCGCCGCTGCGCGCTTCGAGCGCGGCGCCGACGAGGTTGAAGCCGTACGTGCTGTACAGGTGCTTGCTGCCCGGCGCGTGCACGAGCGGATCGGCGGCGAAGCGCCGCAGGCCGTCGCGCTGCGTCGCGAACGGCTCGACGCTCTCCGGCTCGCCGCGGCGGTAGTGGCGCACGCCGCCGAGGTGGCCGAGCAGTTGGCGCACGGTCACCGGCCATTCCTTCGCCGGCCACGCGTCGGTCAGCGTCGCGACGTCGGCGTCGAGGTCGAGCTTGCCGTCGCGCGCGAGCTGCAGCGCCAGCACGGCGGTGATCGGCTTGCTGATCGACGCGAGGCGATAGACGGTCTGCGGCGTCGCCGGCACGTCGTTCTCGACGTCGGCGAGGCCGAAGCCCCGCCGCAGCGCCAGCGCGTCGCCGACGGCGACCGCGCACGACAGGCCCGGGATGCCGTCCTGCTGCACCTGCGCCGCGATCGCGGCGACCGCCGCGGCGGCCCACGGCGGCTCCTGGGCGCGTCCGTCGGCAACGGCGAGCGCGAAGACGACAGCGAAGGCGGCGGCGCGCGGCGCGAAGGTCACCATGGCGCTGCGTTGGTTACGCGCCCGCGGCCGCGCGCACAAGGGCGACGCCACGGCGCGTCACTTGCGCGCCGCCCACCACTGCCGCAGCGCTGCGACGGCGGCCGGGTTCGCTTGCGGGCGCGCATCGAAGCCGAGGCTGGCGAAGTCGAAGCGCCGGTACGGGAACAGCTCCGGCCACAGTCGCTGGAGGCCTTGGTAGGCCGCTTCGCGCACCATGCCGTCGCCGTCGTCCAACAGGTCGAGCAGCGCCGCCGAGGCGCGGCGGTCGCGGAACTCGGCGAGCGCGCGCACGGCCCGCAACCGGTCGGCAGACGGCTGCTTCGCCAGTTCGACCACCGCCGGCAGGCCGCCGTGGTCGTCGCGCCGGCGCATCGCCTCGGCGGCGACGAGCCGGCTGGCCGCGACCGGAGCGACCAACATCTCGCGCAGGTCCTCGTCGTCGAGACCGCCGGGCATCGTGGCGAGTTGCGCCAGCGCGGCGGCGCGCACCTCGCCGTCCTTTCCGGCCAGCAGTTCGCGCAGCGCCGTGCGGACCTTGTCGGGCGCGTCGCGGGCGGCCATGCGCGCCAGCCGTTCGACGTCGTGCTTCGAACGCGGCGCGGCGAGCGCGGCGATCACCGCGTCGACCAGCGGTGCAGCGAGCTTCGGATGCTGGTCCAGCAGATCCTCGATGCTCCAAAGGCTCGCCGGGTGCGCCGCGAGCAGCTCCGCCAGCGGCGCAACGCGGCCAGGCTCGAACTCGGCGAGGTACGCCAGGGCCGCGGCGCGCACGCCGCGCTCCTTGGCGTCGGCCAACGTCGCCGCGGCGGCAATGGTCGCCGCCGCCGGCTGGGGCTCGCACCGGCGCAGCGTCGACAGCACGGCGACGACGATGTGGGTCGGCGCGTCCGGTCGCAGGTGGCTGCGCGCCGCCGCGAAGCAGGCGACGTCGCGCAGCGCGTGGAGGCGATGCACGAGATCGCCCGTCTCGGCGGGCGCGCACGCGCGCAGCCCTTCGGCGAAGTCGGCGACGTGGCGCGCGCGGGCCTTGGGGTCGCCCGCCGGGCCGACGTGGGCAGCGAGCCAGGCCGCGGCGCGCGCGCGCACGAACGGCGAGTCGGACTTGCCGAGCTTCGCCATCGGCTCGCGCAGCGCGTCGGCCGGCTGGCCATCGAGCAGGTTCAGGGCGAGGCGCTGGCCGTCGTGCGGCATCACCGGCAGGCGTGCCACCAGCAGCGGCACGAGCTTGCCGGAGCGGTCGTTCTGCAGTTCGCGGAAGGCGGCATGGCGCGCGGCCAAGTCGTTGCCGGCGAGCCGATCGACGAGCGGCGCCGCGTCCGCCTGCGCTGCGACGGCGCCGGCCAGCAGCAACGGCGCGAGCCAGCGCCGGGCGCTCACTTGCCGCCTCCCGTGGTCGGCCCGCCAGCGCCGCCGGCGCCAGCTGCGCCCGAGCCAGCACGCGCGGGCCGCGACGGCGTCACCGGCTTGTCGTCGTCGACGACGCCGCGCCGGCGCTTGGGCGCTGGGCCCTTGGCGATGCCGGGATAGGTCGGATGGAACAGCGCGAGATTGGCGCTGCGCAGCGCCGTGCCGAAGGGGCTGCGCCCGTGCCGGTGCAGGAAGCCGGTGACCATCGCGTCGAGCTGGCGCAGTTCGTCGCGCAGCGGCTCGCCGCCCGGCAACTCGAGTTCGAGGAACGGGCGCACGCCGTGGCACAGGCCCATCGGCGACATGCCGATGCCGACGGCGCGCTGCGGCTCGGCGACGAGCGGCTGCTCCGGCGGCAGCAGGCCGTCCTGCGCGGCGCGCTGCGGGATCTCGGCGCACCATGCGACGTACGCGAGCAGGTTGACGCGCGTGACCTGCAGCATGACGGCGGTGTAGCGACCGATGACGCGGCTGCGCGGCGAACCCTGCTCGCCGAGTTCGTCGAGCCGCGCCGCGAGTCGATCACGCAGCTGGGCCGCGGTCTTCGCCGCCTGCTCGGCGCCGCGCACGGCGCTGGTGCCGCCATAGGAGCCGAACAGCCGCAGGTCGCGCCCGACGCGCCGCCGCGCCGGCCGCACCGCCCCGC
>JBEITC010000522.1:0-2716 GCA_040375075.1 Planctomycetota bacterium
AGCGGCACGCCTGAGCCGCACCTCGGCGGTTTCCCGGTGCTGCGCCCGCATGTGCAGGCGGCGTTCGCGGCGACCGGCGAGGAACGGCTGCGGCTGGCCGAGCAGCAGGCTGCGAAGCTGTGGGCGAAGGTGGCGGCGGCGAAGTGAGCGGACGGGCGCTCGCGGCGCGGCGGGGCGAAGCGCTGGTTCGCCGGGCCGCAAGTCCAGGCACGCGCACGCGCGCGAACGGCGGTTGCCGGTCACGTTTCCGCGGGTGACGCATTCCTGCGGGGACGCGGTCCGTGGCTCGCCATGAGCCCGCGTCTCTCCCGCCCCCGCCCTCGATGATCCGATCCTCGCTCCCCCGCGCGACGGCGTTCGCCGCCGCGGTGTTCTCTTCGTTCCTCGGCGCGCAGCAGTGGCAGCAGGCCACCCCGACGGTGTCGCCGTCGGCGCGCAACTCGCACGCGATGGCGTTCGACGTCGCGCGCGGCGTGCAGGTGATGTTCGGCGGCTACGCCGGCGACACCAATCCGCCGCTCGGCGACACCTGGGAATGGAACGGCACGGACTGGACGCAGCGCGCGCCCGCCGCGTCGCCGCCGCCGCGCTGGGGCCATCACCTCGCCTACGACAGCCGGCGCATGCGCGTCGTGCTGTTCGGCGGCTACGTGCCCAACGGGCCGATCGGGGTGTTCGCCAATGACACCTGGGAGTTCGACGGCGCCACGTGGACGCAGTGCCAGGTCGCCACGCCCCCAGCAGGCCGCGGCTATGGTGCCATGGCGTACGACAGCGCGCGCGGCGTCACCGTGCTGTTCGGCGGCTACGACTACCCCAGCTCGTACTTCGCCGACACGTGGGAGTGGGACGGCGCGACCTGGACGCAGCGCACGCTGCCGACGACGCCGAGCGGCCGGCGCGGCACGGCGATGGCGTTCGACAGCGCGCGCGGCCAGATCGTCGCCTTCGGCGGTGGCGACGCGACGACGCTGTCGGGCGAGACGTGGACCTACGACGGCACGACGTGGACGCTGCGCGCGCCGGCGACGGCGCCCGGCGCCCGCTGGGAAGGTCGGATGGCCTTCGACACCGTGCGCGGCAAGGCGGTGCTGCACGGCGGCGCCGACGCGACCTACGCGACGAACTACGGCGACACGTGGGAGTGGGATGGCACGAGCTGGGCGCCGGTCGCGGGCGCTGGGCCGGGGGGACGGCACGGCAGCGCGATGGCGTTCGATGCGCGCAGGGGGCAGACGGTGGTGTTTGGCGGGCGGGATGCGGCGGGGTTCTTTGGGGACACTTGGCTTCGCAACGCAACGACGGCAACGTTGAACTGGACCCAGGCAAGCACGAACTATCCCGGCATCCGCGTCAACTACCCGTTGTCGACGGATCCCCAGCGGAGTCGCGTGCTTCTGTTCGGCGGCATCGAGAACAGCAACACCTGGGAGTGGAACGGCGCCAACTGGTTGCTGATGAGTCCCGCCACATCGCCTGCGTGGCGGCACGGCCCCGCCATCGCATACGACCCGATCCGCAGCGAGCAGCTGATGTTCGGCGGTGGTCAATACAGCAACATCCTCAACCAGACATGGACCTGGAACGGCGCGAACTGGACGCAGAAGTCCCCCTCAACGGTTCCAACGCAGAGGAGAGACCACGTACTCGTGTTCGATGCCGCCCGCAGCACGATGTTGATGTACGGCGGTTACGACGGGACGGGAGCGCGCAGCGACATGTGGAGGTGGGATGGCAGCAACTGGTTTCCCATGACGCCAGCCAACAATCCTGGACCTTGGTCGGACCGCACCTATGCCTATGACGCCAATCGGCAAGAAGTAGTGCTCTACGGCGCCGGGTCGAATGGCGACCAGACGTGGATCTGGAATGGCACCAACTGGATCCAGAGGTTCCCGGCCAACAATCCGGGACGCCGGGGCGGCGCAGGCATGGCCTACCACCCGTTGCATGGCCGCACCTATCTCTTTGGTGGCGAGTACCCGGGCGGCAACTTTCTCGGCGGCACGTGGGTGTGGGACGGCGTCAACTGGAGCCCGGTGACCACCGCAAATGCGCCTTGCAACACGACTCCGTACGCCGGCGCATACGACCCCAACACCTCGAAAATGCTGATCTTCAGCGGCCATCCGTGGGCTTCGTGCGGCACGTGGTTGTTTGGAGGACCGATCGGCGCACCCGCCACCCTCGCCACCTACGGCCAGGGCTGCGCGCACAGCACCAACACCCCAGCCCTCGGCGCGCTCAACAGCTCCACCCCCCGCCTCGGCCAAGCCCTCAACCTGCGCATGACCGGCCTGCCGAACGCGCCGTTCTTCACGCCGCTCGGCTTCCTCGGCTTCGGCAACACCACCGCCCTCGGCCTGCCGCTGCCCTTCTCGATGGGCCTCTACGGCATGCCGCCGCAGTGCCAGCAGTACGTCGAGCCGGACCCGGCGCTGCTGTTCACGCTGGTCAACGCCGGCGGCTACGCCGACTGGAGCCTCGGGCTGCCCAACAACCCGCAGCTGCTCGGGCAGGCGTTCTTCACGCAGGGCCTCGTCTTCGACTGGACGCTCCCCTACCCGCTGCCCGCGGTCAGCACCAACGCAGCGATCGCGACGATCGGCCTCCGAGCCGGCTCATCCGCGCCGGCGCAGCTCGTACAGCGCGCCGTCGTCGCCGCGCCAGCTGCCGTCGCCCTGCTCGACGAGCTCCAGCCGGCGCGGCGCGGCCC
>JBEITC010000485.1:0-2982 GCA_040375075.1 Planctomycetota bacterium
CGCTTCCTCGCGGGCGCCGCGCGCCAGCTGGATGCGCGCCAGCTCGGCGCGGAGCGCGGCGTCGGGCTGCTCGGCGAGCAGGGTCTCACAGCGGATCAGCGCCTCGGCGAGGTCGCCCGACGCGCGCAGCAGCGGCACGAGCTGCCGGTCGACGACGCGGCGGTCGGCGCCGAGGTCGCGCGCGCGGCGCAGGCTCTTCACGCCGTCGGCGGGGCGACCGGCCTTGCCGCACTGCTCGGCGTGCAGCAGCAGCAGCGGGACGTTGTCGGGCGAGGCCAGCAGCGCCTGCTCGAGCGCGCGGAGGGTGTCGTCGTTCATCGGGGCGGCCGGATGCGGATCCACAGCCTCGTCACCGGTTCGGCGATCCAGCTGTACAGGGCGAGGGGCACGAAGATCGCGACGGGCACGAATGCCCACGGCGAGGTCAGCTTGAGCGAGCGGATCAGCACGCCGTAGCCGGCGAAGCCCATCCACAGCGTCGTGGCGCCGCCGGGCAGCAAGCGCGCCAGCATGTTGAGCCAGTACACCGGCTGGAACGTCCAGCGGCAGACCTTGTCGGCCTCGAGCCAAGCCTGCTCCAGCGGCTCGGACGGCGCGGCGGCGAGCGCCTCGCGCAGCAAGCGCCGCGCGGTGAACGGCCGGCCGCGTGCGAGGCAGGACAGCGCGTGCTCGACGAGCTGCGTCGGATCGTCGGGCGCCTTCGTCAGCGCCGCGCGCGAGGCCTGCTCGGCCCGGCGGTCGCCGCGGGCCTGCGGCCGCAGGCCGGCTTCGTCGTCGCGTTCGATCTCGGCGAGCAGCGACAGCGTGTCGGCGTCCTCGGGGTCGAGGGCGCGGGCGCGCGCGACGAGCTCGCGCGCCTTGTCGAAGCGGCCGACGCGCGCCATCAGCCGGCCGTACTGCTGCCACGCGAACGCGTGCTCCGGGTCGTTGCGCAGCGCGTCGAGGAAGCACTGCTCGGCTTCGCGGTGGCTGCCCTTGTCCATCAGCAGCACGCCGAGGAACACCAGCGCGCCCGACGTCCCGTCCGGGTCGTTGCCGACGGCCTCGCGCGTGACGGTCTCGGCCTCGTCGCGCCGCTGCAGTCCGTACAGCGCGATCGCCATGTGGAAGCCGAGGTCGGGGTCGTCGGGGAAGCGCGCACGGCCCTTCTGCGCGTACTGCAGCGCGAGGTCGTGGCGGCCCTTGCCGTTGAGCTCGCTGACGCGCGCGATGTGCAGCGACACGTCGTCGTCGGCGCCGGGTTCGCGTTCGCCGGTCATGCGCGCTTGAGCGCCACGAAGGCGGCGGCGAGTCCGAACGAGACGGCGAGGTTGAAGCCGAAGGCCAGCAGGCCGGGCAGCAGCAGCTTGCCGGTCGGCGCCTTGCACTGCTCGGCGATGCGGTAGCGGCGGCGCTGCGCGGCGAGCAGCCACCACGCCAGCGGCAGCGCGACGGCGTTGCCGACGAAGCGGATGACGCGGCGCGTGTCGCGCCGTTCTTCGGCGGCGTTCTTGGGTTTGGCGATGGGCGCCGACAGGCCGATCGCGTCGGGCGGGATCTCACCGGCCGGCGGCGTGTTGGTGGCAGCCGTCGCGGTCGCCGGTTCGGCGGCCGGCGTCTGCGAGTCCGCAGTCGCCTAAGCAGTCGCCGGCTTCGCGGCGCTCGTCTTCGGCAGGTCCGGCACGAAGAAGATGCCGGCAGCGAGCACGGCGGCGCCGACCACGGTCATGACCAGCGCGAGGTGCGCGCCACCGCGCAGGCCCAGGCGCGGCTGATTGCGCCACATCAGCAAGCCGGCGCCGAACGGCCCGACCAGCAGCGCGAGCCAGCCGAGCGTCGACGGGTCCCACGGCGTGCGGAAGCCTTGGGCGTCGTCTTGCTCGGTCAACGAAGCGTGCAGCAGGGGGTCGTGGTCGGCTGGGCGCATCGACGCAGGCTAGACGTCGTCGCCGCCGCCGCCAACCGGCGGAACCCGGTTCAAGGCGCAGCGACCGGCGGGCGTTGACGCGGCGCGCGGTCTGGTCGCCGACTCCTCGGCATTTGCGCCACGGCAGGCCACGCCGCCCGACATGCCGCCGCGCGTCCGCACCGTCGCTGCCGGTCCGGGGCGAAGCGACGCGTTCGACTGCGGTCGTCTCCTTCGACGCGATGACTCCAAGCCACGCCCGGTTCGACCCGCGCCCGTGACGCAGGATCTGCGGACACCAGCGACGCCGGACGACGACCGCTCTGCGCACTCAGCCAAACCGCACGGCGCAGCGGCTCAGCGAGCCGAGTTCGAAGCCGGTGATCGGGAACGTCACCGCATCGCGCGCCTCCGCCGCGCCGGCGGCGACGAGCAGCGGCACGAAGTGGTCGTCGCTCGGATGCGCCTGCCGGAAGCCCGGCGCGCACTCGCGGTAGGCCAGCAGGCCGTCGTCGTCGCGCGCGGCCAACCGTTCGCGCACCCAGCCCTCGAAGTCCAGCGCCCACGCCGGCGCCGGCGCGTCGCCGCCCCAGGCCAGGGCGCCGAGGTTGTGCACCATGCCGCCGCTGGCGAGCACGAGCACGCCGTCGTCGCGCAGCGGCCGCAGCGCGCGGCCGAGCGCGTGCAGTTCGCGCGGCGACCAGCGCCACGGCGCCGACAGCTGCAGCACGGGGACCTCCGCGCGCGGGTCCATGTGCACGAGCGGCACCCAGACGCCGTGGTCCCACGGCCGCGCGTCAGCGCGCGCGACGCCGGGCAGCAGTTCGACGAGCCGCGGCAGCAGCCACGCGGCGGCCGGCGCGTCGTGGCGGACGCGGCCGAGCGCTGGCGGAAACCCGGCGTAGTCGTGCAGCAGCGGCCGCGCGGTCACCGTGCCGACCGTCGGCGGCGCGTCGAGCCAATGCGCCGACAGCGCCAGGATCGCGCGCGGCCGCGGCAGCGCCGCGAACAAGCGGGCGAAGTCGGCGCCGGCGACGCGGTCGAGCGCGAGCGTCGGCGCGCCGTGCGAGACGAACACCACCGGCATGCGGTCGGGC
>JBEITC010000553.1:0-2384 GCA_040375075.1 Planctomycetota bacterium
CGGCGCGGCGGACGATGAGCGCGAGCAAGGCGAGCACGGCGAGTTGCGCGCCGTGCACGACGACGCGGAAGGCCGTCGGCGACAGCACGGCGACGAGCGCCGTGCCCGGCTCGCCGACGGTGAACTTCGACGCCTCCTCGAGCGGCTGGAACCATCGCGTCAGCGTGCCGCCGAGGCCCTGGTTGAGGATGTTGTGGCTGTTCCACGCGCCCTCGGCCTTGGCCGCGCCGGCGTCGAGACCGCGCAGCGTCAGGTCGTACCAAGCGAGCGCCCACGGCTTGCCGTCGCCGCGCGGGCACAACCAGTCGGGCAACAGCGTGGCGACGACGGCGGCGGCGAGCAGCAGCACGGTCGCGACGACGCGGAACCGCAGGCCGAACAGACCGAGCAGCAGCAGCGGCGTCGCCTTGAACGCGGCGGCGATCCCCGCCCACGCGCCGGCGGTCGCGCGGTTGCGCGCCCACGCCGCCGCGACGAGGCCGAGCAGGCCGGCGGTCAACAGGTCGTGGCTCTGGTTGCTGAACACCGACGCGACGTGACGGCCGCCGACGACGCCGACGAGCAGCCAGAACGCGACCGGCCGCGGCGCGCCGAGCCCGCCGTCAGAGCGGCCGGCGTGGCGATGCAGCCAGCGCAGCAGGGCGAGCAACAGGCCGAAGTTGACCAGGAACCACGCCGGCGGCTGCCACGCCTGAGGCAACCACGCAAACGGCACGAACGGCAGCGCGGCGAACGGCGGATAGGTGAACGGCTTCTTGTCGGCCGCGAAGCCGTCGCCGGCCTGCCGGCGGTACAGCTCGGCGCCGGCGGCCATGCGCTCGCCGCCGGCGACGTAGACCGGCAGTTCGCGGTCCTCGCCGACCGCCGCGCGCGCGCCGAAGAACCACGCGCCGGCGACCGCGACGGCGAGGAGCAGCGCCAACAACCACCAACGGCGGGGCGGCGCACCGGCGACCTTGGGCTGGGGCACGGCGCGAGTGTCGCGGCGACCGCCGCGCCTGTCCACCGCGCTGGCCGCGGCGAAAGCGCGCGAACCGGAGGCGCGCGTGCGCCGTTGCGCTATCCTCCCGCGCCCACGTTGCCGAAGCCCAAGCACAAACCTCCCGCTGGACGCCTTGGCGTCTGGCTGTTCGGCGCCTACGGCGGCCTCGCCACGACGCTCGTCGTCGGCACGCGCGCGCTCGCGCGCGGCCTCGCGCAGCCGACCGGCCTCGCCACCGAGCTGCCCATCGCCGCCGGCATCCCCTGGCAGCCGCTCGACGGCATCGTCTTCGGCGGCCACGAGATCCGTCGCGGCGACTACGCGACGTCGGCCGCCGAGATCCACGGCGTCACCGGCTCGCTGCCGCCCGAGCTCGTCGCCAAGCTGAAGAAGGACCTCGCCGCCGCCAGCAGCAACGTCGTCCAGGGCGTGATGCCGAACCCCGGCCGCACGATCGCGAGCCTCGCCGACCGGCCAGCGCGCCGCACGACGCTGCAGCAGCAGGTCGCCACGATCGAACGCGACCTGCGCGCCTTCATGCGGAAGCACCGCCTCGCGCGCGTCGTCTGCGTCAACCTGACGTCGACCGAGCCGCCGCTGAAGGCGTCGCCGGCGCACCGCACGCTCGCCGCGTTCGAGCGGGCGATCGCCAAGGACGACCAGAAGGCCGTGCGGCCGTCGGCGATCTACGCCTACGTCGCGGCCAAGCTCGGCCTGCCGTTCGTGCACTTCACGCCCAGCCAGTCGGCGCTGCTGCCGGCGATCTGCGAAGCGTTCGCGGCGACGAAGACGCCGTGGATGGGCCGCGACGGCAAGACCGGCGAGACGCTGGTGAAGTCGGCGCTCGCGCCGATGTTCGCCTACCGCAACCTGCGCGTGCTCAGCTGGCAGGGCTACAACATCCTCGGCGACCGCGACGGCCGCGTGCTCGCCGACGCCGAGAACAAGAAGGCGAAGGTCGCGACCAAGGACGCGCTGCTGCCGTCGATCCTCGGTTACCCGCTGCACACGCACGTCGGCATCGACTACGTGCCGTCGCTGCACGACCTGAAGACCGCGTGGGACTTCGTGCACTTCGAAGGCTTCCTCGGCTTCCGCATGTCGCTGCAGTTCACGTGGCAGGGCTGCGATGCGATCCTCGCAGCGCCGCTGGTGCTCGACCTCGTGCGCTTCGCCGACCTGGCGCAGCGCCGCGGCGAGCACGGGGCGATGACGCACCTCGCCAGCTTCTTCAAGCAGCCGATCGGCGTCGACGAACACGACCTGCACCGGCAGTGGCAGCGGCTCGTCGCCTACCTCGAACGGGCGCGCGGCGACCGCCGCGGCTGACGCCCAGCAGCCCCCATGTGCGGCATCGTCGGCGCGCGGACGGACTGGCTCGTCGCGCGCGGGCTCGATCCCG
>JBEITC010000540.1:0-2517 GCA_040375075.1 Planctomycetota bacterium
CCCTCGGGCGCGGCCGCAACGCGGCGAGCGCCGATGGGCGAGGAAGCGCAGCCGGCCCGCTGCGGCCGCGCAAGCGGGCCTGACCCGCGCGCTCCGCGCGCGGCGCGGCTCACGATCCCTCGGGCGCGGCCGCAACGCGGCGAGCGCCGATGGGCGAGGAAGCGCAGCCGGCCCGCTGCGGCCGCGCGCGCGTCAGTACGACGTCGCGGTCGTGCCGGGCCGGTCGAGCCCGTCGTCGCCGCGGAAGCGGCTGTTGCGCGGGCTGCTGAAGCTGCCCAGCCGCGGCATGAAGTCGATCATGAACGTGACCTGATCGGCGAACGGGTTGTAGGAGCCCGAAGCCTCGATGATCCAGTCGTGGTCGATGCGGCGCAGGCCGCCGCGGTACGCGAGCCACTCGTCGCGGTCGAGATCGCGCTGGCTGCCGGCGAACACGTCCCAGCGGTCGAGCAGTTGCGCGCTCGCCATCAGGCCGACGGCGCCGTCGACCGCCGCGTCGGTGCGATAGCTCGCGGTCCAATCGAGGCCGAGGATCGGCCCGAGCTGCAGCTCGGTGTCGAGCGTGCGCAGGCCTTCCTGCCAGTCGTGGTCGCCGTAGACGCCGAAGCCGAAGCGCTCGCACGGCATGCCGCGCAGCCGCGGCCGCATCAGGAAGTCGTAGCGGAACAGGCCGACGTCCTGGCCGCCGTTGTCGCGCGCGGCGTCGGGGAAGAAGTCCTGCGCGAGGTCGAAGTACACGACGTCGCGCGGCAGGTTCTTGTCGGCGTTGGCGTCCGTCGACTGCAGCAGGTTGCGCACCTCGACGCGCACGAGCTGCTCCTCGCCGAGCCGGTCGAGGTCGTCGAACACGAAGAACTCCGCCGCCGCGTCGTCGACGTGGAAGCGATCGAGCCAACGCACGCGCGGCGCGACGACGTGGCGCAGGCCCTTCGTCGCGCCGTCGTCCAGCCACTTCCACGAGCGCGAGAAGCGCGTGCCGACGTCGACGCCGCCGGTCGAAGCGACGCGGCCTTCGCTGCCGCCGTCGCCGCCGAAGCTGTCGTCGGTGCGGTCGTACCACGTGCCGCGCACCGACGCGTACGGGCGCACGCTGAGGCCGGCGACGTGGAACGGCGCCGAGACCTCGGCGAGCTGGTCCATGCGCAGCGTGCGGTCCTGCTCGCGGCCGTCTGGGCGCAGCGGCCCCGGGCGATAGCCGACGTCGGGCAGCAGCAGCCGGTCCGGATCCTCGAGCTGGCTGAAGTCGTCGTAGTCGCTGCGCCGCTGGCCGATCTCGGTCTGCAGGTCGACGACGATCGGCGAGTTCCACGGCGTCTCCCCGATCGGCTGCGCCAGCAGCTGCCACGTCGCCACCGGCGACTCCTCGACGAAGCGCTGCGCCAGCGCGCGGTCGTCGCGGTAGCTGAACTCCGAGAGGTTGAAGCGCGTGCCGACGGTGAACAGCTGGTTGCCGTCGGCGTGGCGCAGGTAGCCGCTCGTCTCGGGGACTTCCTCGGTGCGGTACGGGCCGCCGAAGAACTCCGAGTAGACGGCCGGGTCGCTGGCGTGGAAGGCGACCGCGTCGAACGTCGTCTGCTCGCCGAGGCGGAAGCGGTTCTCCGTGCGCACGAGGCCGCGGTTGCCCGCGGGGATGTCGGAGCCATCGCGGCGGCTGCGGATCTCGCGCAGGTCGGTCCCTTCGTCGTCGAGCCAGAACGCCTCGGTGCGGCCTTCGTACAGCTTGCCGCCGCGGTACTCGATCGCGGCGTCGAGCGGCGTGCCGCGCGTCTCGATCCAGCCGACGCCGAGCTCCGCGTCGCCGCGGAACTGGTTGGCCGGACGGCCGGTCAGCCATTCGTGCACCGCGCCGCCGCTCGTGTTCCACGGCAGGCCGAAGACGACCTCGCCCTGCGCGCCGAGGCGCTGCGACCAGCCGGCGCGGACCGAGCGGATCGGGAACGTGCCCTGGCTGGCGGTGAACACGCGCGCGTCGGGCAGCGGCAGCACGCTCGTGCCGCCGAGCTGCAGCGACTGGCCGCGCGAGACGACTTCGAACTCGCCGTCGCGTTCGAGGATCTCCAGCTCGTCGACGGCCAGCGCCACGTGCGGCTCGCCGGCGGTGCACGTCGTCATCGTGACGTTGCGCCCGACCCAGCGACCGCCTTGCTTGACGAGTCGCGGGCCGCGCACGACCAGCGTGTCCTCGCCCTTCGCCGTCTTCGTGACGTAGCGCAGCTCGGCGTTCTCGACGACGACGCGGTCGTCGAGCGGCGACAGCCACATGCGGTCGCAGCGCAGGACCTGCATGCCCTCGCGCACGACGACGACGCCGTCTTCGCAGTAGAGCAGGCGCGGCAGGTCGCGCAGCCGCTGCTCGCGGCCGCCGAGCGGCTGCTGCGAGGTCTCGCCGACGGCGCGCAGCGCGCGCGCCAGCCGTTCCTGCAGCTCGGCCTCGGTGACGCGGCGGCGCGGGTCGGGGGCGGGCGGCTCGCGGCGCAGGCCGCCGGCGTCGCGCGCGGGCGCCTTGGCCGGCGACTC
>JBEITC010000096.1:0-10294 GCA_040375075.1 Planctomycetota bacterium
AGACGCTCGTCCGGCCGCACGCCCCAGCTCGCGCCCTGGGCCGCGAGCGCGCCGTCGAAGCGCTCGTCGGCCGGAGGCAGGTGGTCGGCGTCGCACCAGCCGAGCAGCGGGCGGACCAGCAGGCGGACGCTCGCCGTGCCGCGATTGCGCCACCGCACGAGGCACACCGGCGGTTGGCCGGCGGCCACGCGCCGCAGCGCGACCGAGCGCGTCAGCGCGAAGCCGTCGCCGTCGATCGTCCACGCCGGCAACGGCCCGGGCGCGAAGGCGACGTCCGCCTCGGGACGCGCGGGCGTCGGCTGGTCGGCCCAGTGCGCCCGCCAGATCGACGCCGTGCGCTCGCCGACGACGACGCGCTCGTCGAGGCCGCTGACCACCGCGAAGCGCCGTGCGCTGCCCGCCGGGCGCGCGACCCACAGACCGTGGTAGCGGCGCCGCGGCACGCCATCGACCGCGCCGCAGGCGTACCCGCCAGCGCCGTCGGTGAGCAGCCACTCGGCGTCGGCCAGCGCCGCCGCCGGAGCGGGCGCGGTCGCGGTCGGTACGGTGGAGCGTGGCGTCGGCATCGGAAGGGGCATCGGTCGCCCGACGCGACCGACGAGCCTACGACGGCAACCTGCCGTATCAACGGCGGTTCGGCGCAGGAATCGCCAGCAGCATCTGTCGCCGCAGCGACCGCGCCTGCATCCTTCCCGGCCCGCTCTCGTTCGCGTCCTGTCGCAAGGCCCGCGCCCATGGCCAATCTCGACCTCCGCAACACGCTCGTCTTCATCCTCGCCGGCGGCGAAGGCAGCCGGCTGAAGCCGCTGACCACCCACCGCGCCAAGCCCGCCGTGCCGTTCGGCGGCTGCTACCGGATCATCGACTTCACGCTCAGCAACTGCATCCACTCGGGGCTGCGCCGCATCCACCTGCTCACGCAGTACCAGGCGCGCTCGCTCGAGGAGCACATCCGCTTCGGCTGGAACTTCCTGCCGCGGCGCCTCGAGCAGTGGATCACCTGCAGTCCGCCGCACCACGTGTCCGTCGGCAAGTGGTACCGCGGCACCGCCGACGCGATCTTCCACAACCTCGACTCGATCGAGGACTGGAACCCGACCAACGTCGTCGTGCTGTCGGGCGACCACATCTACCAGATGGACTACCGCGACATGCTGCGCGAGCACGTCGACAACGGCGCCGCGCTCACCATCGGCGCAGTGAAGATCCCGGTGTCCGAGGCGTCGAGCTTCGGCATCCTGCAGGTCGCCGCCGACGGCCGCATCATCGGCTTCGTCGAGAAGCCCAAGAAGGACGCGCCGCAGATCCCCGGCCAACCCGGCTGGTGCCTCGCGTCGATGGGCATCTACGTGTTCGAGACCAAGGAGCTGACCAAGCGACTGCGCGAGGACAACGCCATGCCCGAGGGCGAGGGCGGCGACTTCGGCCATCACGTCATCCCGCGCATGATCCACCAGGTCCCGGTCTACGCGCACGCGTTCCGCGGCCTGCCCGGCGACGAGAAGCCGTACTGGCGCGACGTCGGCACCATCGAGGCCTTCTTCGAGGCCAACATGGACCTGTGCAACGTCAAGCCGCAGCTGAACCTGTACCGCAAGGACTGGCCGACCTACACGCTGTGGCACAACGACCCGCCGGCGAAGACGGTGTTCTCCGAGGGACCCGCCGGCCGCAACGCCGAGGTGCAGGACTCCCTGCTGTGCCCTGGCGTCGTCGTCTCCGGCGCGCACGTCAAGCGCTCGCTGCTCAGCAACCTCGTCTACGTCGACGAGCACACCAGCCTCGAAGAGTGCATCGTGATGCGCGGCGCGCGCATCGGCAGGAACTGCAAGCTGCGCCGCGTGATCGTCGACAAGTGGAACGAAGTGCCCGACGGCACGGTGATCGGCTACGACGCCGAGGCCGACCGCAAGCGCTTCACGGTGTCGTCGACCGGCATCGCCGTCGTCGCCCGCGGCCAGCAGTGGACGTGAGCGCGCGGACCTGCGCTGGCGCCGGCTAGCGCCAGAGCCGCGCCAGTTCCTGCGCCAGCCAGGCAGCGACCGCCTCGTGGCCGGCGACGCTGAGGTGGCCGCCGTCGGAGAGGAACAGCGCCGCCGGATCCGGCGCGGCGGCGAGGATCGGCGTCGCGTCGAGCGCCGCCACGCCGGCGGCCTTCGCCGTCTCCAGCCAGCGCTTCTGCGCCAGTCCGCGCTCGGTGGACGCGGGGTCGATGCCGCACTCGCGCAGCCGTGCGACGCGGCGGTCCTCCGACACCTGCCACAGCGTCGGCATGACGACGAAGACCAGCGGCCGGCCCTTGGCGAGCCCACGCATGCGCTCGAGCGAGCCGCGCAACGCCGCGAGGCTGCGCGGGATCACCGGCGGCGCGCCCTCGTCCCACACCGACTTCTCGTCGATCGCGTCGAGGAACAAGCCGGCGAACAGCCGCTGCGGCGAGAAGCCCTTCGCCGCCTCGTCCTCCTCGGGCAGGAAGCGCAGCTGCGCGATCAGCGACCGCTCCGGGGCCGCGTTCGCCAGCCAGCTCTCCAGCCACAGCGCCGCGCGCGAGCGGTACATCAGCCGCGCGCGCGGCGACGCCTCGACCAGCCGCGCCCACGCGCCCTGCAGCATCAGTCCGGCGAACACCGTGCGGCGCGGCGCGGCGTCGTCGAGCGGGTCGTTGCCGAGATAGCCGCAGGCCACGAACGCGTCGGCGCCGAACGGCGCGTCGAGGCGCGCCATCTGCGCCGCCATGTGCTTGCTGCCGTAGCCGGGCACGCCGCCGTTGCCGGTCGCGAACCACGTGGTCTCCGTCGACATGCGCAGACCGAGCCGCGCGGCGAACGTCTCTTCGGCCTCGACGCCGTAGCCCCAGACCACCGAGTCGCCGAGCGCCAGCAGTCGCCGCTCGTCCGCGGCCTTCGGGGCCAGCTCCGGCCCGCGCATCCCGAGCGAGTTGATGGCGATCGCCGTGTCGACGTCGACGCGCAGCGTGCCGCGGTAGCCGGGCATCAGGCCGACGTCGCCGTCGGCGGTCGCCGCGTACATGCCCGCCTGGCTGAACTCGGCGAACCACGGTGGCAGGGTCCAGAACAGCCGGAAGCCGGCCTCGACGAGCGCCATCGCGACACCGAGGCTCACCAGCGCGAGCGTCGCCGCCACCGCCGGATGGACGCGCCGGCGCGCCGGCGCCGCCGTCACGACGTCGCGGCCTTGGCGGGCAGCAGCTCGCCGAGGAACTGCGGCAGCATCTTGCGCCACGTCACCCAGTCGTGCCGCCATTCCTTGCCCCACGCGTCGACGCGGTTGGGCACGCCCTTGGGGCCGAGCACGCGCTCGACGCGCCAGCTCTGCTCGGGCTCCTCGTAGTCGCCCTGGCCGTGCGCCAGCAGGATGAAGCGCTTCTTGAGCAGCTCGAGCTGCTCGCCGCCGAGGTGCGGCACGAAGTCGAGCGGCGAGCTCTCGTGGTACTCGCGGGTGACGCGGCCCTCGAGGAACTTGTTCATGTTGTAGGTGCCCGAGAGGCAGATCGCCTTCTCGAACACGTCGGGGTGGCGGCACGTCGCCGCCAGCGCGTTGTACGCGCCGATCGACGCGCCGGCGGTCCAGATCAGGCCGCTGTAGCCGTCCGAGTCGCGGCGGATCGCCGGCACGACCTCGCGATAGACGCACTGGTCGAACTGGTTCTGCACCTTGGCGGCCTGCTCGAGCGTCTTGCACTCCTTGAGCCACGCCTGCCCGGCGATCGAGTCGACGACGTAGACCTTGAGGCGCAGGTCCTTGAGGAAGTCGCCGATCGCGGAGATCAGGTGGAAGCGCTCGGGCTCCTCGGCGTCGCCGCCGGCCGTGGGGAAGAGCAGCAGCGGCGTGCCGGACACGCCGTAGCGGACGAACGTGATCTCGCGCCCGCCCATCGCGGGCGACTTCCAGGTGACCTTGTGCTTGCTCACGACTTCGCTTCCTTCTCGTCGTCGGCGACGGACTGCTTGACCAGCTCGAAGAACCGCGCCGAGAAGTCGGCGACCTCGTGCGCGGGGTACATGTTGGCGACCTTCCTCGTCACCGCGTCCTTGCAGCGGTCGCTGCGGAACCAAGCCCGCGCCGCCTCGTCGATCGGGCGCAGGTGCTTGTGCGCGAACTCGGCGAACTCGTCGGCCTGCAGGCGCTCGCGCGCGATCTTGGCGTAGGCGCGCAGCTTCTCGCGGTACGGCAGGTCCTTCTTCGCGATCGCGTAGTACGGCTCGAAGTCGAGCGTCTTGCGCATCGGCCGCTTGGTGGCGGCGCAGAACAGCGCCCACTTGAGGTTGCTCGTCACGTACCACGGCCAGTGGTAGTGGATCGAGTTGACCTGGTTGTCGGGGCAGGGGTTGGCGAAGTCGATCGGGTGGAAGACGCCGTCCTTGCGCAGGGCCTCGACGCTGTTGAAGTCCCAGCCGAAGAACGTGTTGATGGTCAGGCAGGTGTCGACCATCAGCTCGCGGTCCTCCTTGCTGCAGAAGTCGCGCGCCGTCGTGTACCGGCCGTGCAGCGGCTGGCTGGCGTCGTACTTGATGACGCGGACCTGCGGGCCGATGCCGACCGCGCGCACGAACAGGTCGAAGCCGTCGACGGCCTTCTGCACGTGCATCAGCCACTTCTCGCTGTTGTCGTAGCCGGCGCGCAGGGCGGCCTCGTCGTCGATCTTGGTGACGCCCTGCCAGCCGCCGTCGTACGGCTTCATGAACAGCGGGTAGCCGACCTGCTGGCCGATGGCGCCGAGGTCGAACAGGCGGGCGTAGGCCTTCAGCGTGAACTCGAGGTCGTTCTTCGGCTCGTAGTTCTTCTGCGGCACCATCATCGTCGGCGGGATCGGCATCCCGAGCGCGAGCATGGCGCAGTAGGTCGAGTGCTTCTCGTAGCTCTGCACCGACCACGGGTTGTTGTAGACGTACAGCCCGTCCATCAGGATCGACTTCTTGATCCACTCGCGCTGCAGCGCGAACCAGTGCGTCAGGCGGTCGACGACGAGGTCGTACTTGCAGCCCTGCTGCAGCGCGAACGGCTCGAGCGTCACGCGTTCGCAGGCGAACTTGACGACGTCCTTGCCGACCTTCAGCTCGAGCTTGGCGTCGGCGAGGATCTGCTCGAACGCGAGCGGCCAGCAGATGTCGGCGCCGAGGGAGAGACCGATTTGGCGGGTTACGGCGGGCATGGGCAGGGCTTTGGGGCGCGGCACTATGCCGGTCCGCCGTCATCGGAGCCAGCGCAGGGGCCGGCGCGCGACGTTTTCGCGGGGGGCCGTCACACCGGCGACGGCGCGGGGATGATCCCCCCGCCGCGTATCCGCGCCACCCGGTCGGATCCGACCCGCGCTCGCCCATGACCAACCTCTCCCTCCGCCGCCTCGCGCGGCCGCTGTGCGCCGCGTTGGCGTTCCCCGTCTGCCTGCTCGCCCAGACCGCGGACGACCGCGAGAACGACACGCCGACCGCGACGTATTGGGCCTCGGGCCGCACGCCCGCGGACGTCACGGCCCTGATCAACCAGGGCTACCGCCTCACCAACCTCCAGATCGACGGCACGAACCCGTGGACGTTCACCGTCGCGATGGCGCCCAACAGCGGCGCCTACGGCATCGGCACGTGGTGGTACTACGGCATCGACGCCGCCGGCGTGTCCTCGGCGCTGCAGCAGAACAACGCGCGCCTGATCGACCTCGAGCCGTACGACAACGGCGCCGGCGCGACGCGCTTCGCTTGCGTCATGGTGTCCAACGCCGGAGCCAACGCGAAGGGCTGGGACTGGCTCTACGACACCACGACGACCTCGATCGCCAGCCTCACGGCGCAGGGCAAGCGCATCGTCGACCTCGAGGAGTACACGGTCGGCGGCCAGACCCGCTACGCCTGCGTCACCGTCGACAACGCCGGCGCCGACGCCCGCTCGTGGTGGTACTACTACGGCGTGTCGCAGGCGACGCTCGCGTCGCTGCTGAGCCAGAACGGCGCCCGCGTCTACGACCTCGACCGCGCCGGCAGCGCCTACAACGTCGTGATGATCGGCCAAGCCGGCCAGCCGAAGAACTGGCGCTACTACGGCCTGACCGGCACGCAGGTCACCGACACGCTGTCGCAGATCGGCGCGCGGCTGATCGACGTCGACCGCTACTTCACGATCAACGGCTACCGCTACGACGTCGTGATGGTCAACAACAGCAACGCGCTGTCGACCCGCCTGAGCGAGCTCCTGCGCGGCAACACCGACGGCCACGGCGGCGTGTTCCTCAAGCGCGCCAACGGCGCCGAGCTGGCCTACATCAACGGCGACCGGCCGCACGAGCCCGCCAGCACGCTGAAGACGCTCCACCTGCTCGAGGCCATGCGGCAGGTGCAGATCGGCACGACGACGCTGGCTTCGACCTACCGCACGTACACGGCCGGGGGCCCCTTGTCCTGTCCGACCGGCAGCGGTGCCTACGTCGACGAGTCGTTGACCAGCACGCTCAACGCCATGATGCAGGTCTCCGACAACCTGCGCACGCGCACCGTCACCGACAACTTCGGCGGCTTCGCGCAGCTCAACTCCCGCGCCGGCGTGCTCGGCATGGCGTCGACCCAGGTCAACCACCACATCGGCTGCGGCCTGCCCGCCAACGCCACGACCCTGCGCGACATCGGTCGCATCCACGAGCAGGTCGTCGCCGGGTACCTCGGCAACCAGCGCGACGCGTTCTACGCGCGCATGTCGCAGAACTACCAGGGCGGCGGCTTCGCCGGCGGCCGCGTCGGCGTCGTGATCAACGAGGAAGCCAACTCGATCGGCGTCAGCTCGGCGCAGCGCGCCGCCTTCCTCGAGGGCTTCCAGATCCGCTGGAAGGGCGGCAGCTACGACGTCAACAACCGCTTCTTCCACAGCTGGGGCGCCTACGTCGCGATCCCGTTCGTCGTCGGCAACGCCATCCAGACGCGCGAGTACGTGCTCGGCTCGTTCGTGGCCGACGCCACGGTCGAGTCCCAGGCGATCAACACCATCAACCTGGCCGCGTCGGAGGCGCTGCGCGACGAGCTGCGCGCGGCCCTGCAGTCGTGGAGCACGGTGACGGCGGCGAGCACGACGGCGATCGGCACGGGCTGCGGGTCGCCCGTCGCCACGCAGTCCGCGCTCGGCCTGCCGCAACTCGGCACGCAGGTGGGCTACGCCATGAACAACGCCTACCCGAGCTCGCCGGCGGTGTTCGCGGTCGGCTTCTCGAACACCTCCGCCAACGGCGTGCCGCTGCCCTTCAACCTCGCGCTGATCGGTTCGCTGCCCGGCTGCACGGCCTACAACGACCTGGCGATCACCAGCGCCCAGATCGCCAACCTCTCCGGACTGGCCATCTCGTACCTCGCCATCCCGAACGACATCACCTTCGCCGGGTTCACGTACTACACGCAGTGGTACAGCTTCGACGGGATCGGCGGCCAGGCGTTCAAGACCAGCAACGCGCGCCGCAACGTCGTCGGCTTCTGAGCCGGCGACGGCCCGTTGCGCCCGACGGCCTGCGGGCGCCGCGCCGGCGAGGCCGGCTGCGCTGCCGCGCGTCACGCCGCCCGCGCCGCGGGGATGGCAATGGCGTGGCGCGCTCGTCACCCGCATCTACCTCTCCAATGCCCATGCCCATGCTCGCACTCGCCCGCCCCGCCTTCGCCGCCCTCGCCCTGGCCGCGACGTCCCTCGCCCAGATCCCCGACTCGCGGGAGAACGACGACCCCGTCGCCACCTACTGGGGCTCCGGCCGCACGGCGGCCGACGTCACGGCGCTCACCAACCAGGGCTTCCGGCTGACCGACCTGCACGTCGACGGCGCCAACCCGTGGACGTTCACCGTCGCCATGGCGCAGAACACCGGGTCGCACCAGACCGGCTGGTGGTGGTACTACGACGTGACGCCGACGCAGATCGGCCAGTTGCTGCAGCAGAACAACGGCCGCCTGATCGACCTCGAGCCGGTCGACACCGGCGCCAACGGCATCCGCTACGCCTGCGTCATGGTGTCCAACGCCGGCGCCAACCAGAAGGCCTGGAACTGGCTGTTCGACGCGACGACCGCCGGCGTCGCCAACCTCGTCGCGCAGGGCAAGCGCATCGTCGACCTGGAGCAGTACACGCTCAACGGCCAGACGCGCTACGCCTGCGTCACGATCGACAACGTCGGCGCCGACGCGCGCGCCTGGTGGTACTACTACAACGTCAGCGCGGCGAGCCTGACGACGCTGCTGGCGCAGAACAACGCGCGCGTCTTCGACCTCGACGGCGTCGGCGCGAACTACAACGTCGTCATGACGGCGCAGGCGACGCCGGCGGTCAAGACCTGGCGATTCCAAGGCGTGACGGCGACCGAACTGACCGACCAGCTGTCGCAGATCGGCGCCCGCCTGATCGACGTCGAGCGCTACTTCACGTTCAGCGGCTACCGCTACAACGCGGTGCTGATCAACAACAGCAACGCGTTGTCGACGCGCATCAGCGAGCTCCTGCGCGGCTACGGCGACGGCCACAGCGGCGTCTACCTCAAGGAGGTCAACGGTCCGGTGCTCGCCTACATCAACGGCGACCGCGTGCACGAGCCGGCGAGCACGATGAAGACGCTGCACCTGGCGCGGGCGATGAAGGCCGTGCAGCAGGGCGCGACGACGCTCGCGACGCAGTACACGACCTACCTCGGCTACACGGGCAACTCGTGCCCGGTCGGCAGCGGCCTGTCGACCAACGAGACCCTGGAGTTCGTGCTCGACCGGATGATGCAGAACTCCGACAACAACCGCACGCGCACGGTCACCGACAACTTCGGCGGATTCGCCGGCCTGAACGCGACCGCGGCGGCGCTCGGCATGGCCTCGACCGTGGTCCGCCACCAACTCGGCTGCGGCACGGACGTAGCGTTCAACGACACGACGCTGCGGGACATCGGGCAGCTGCACGAGCAGGTGGCGAACGGCTGGCTCGGCAGCCAGCGGGAGGCCTTCTACGACCGGATGTTGACCACCGCGTCCAGCTACGCGGGTGGCGCGCTCGACAACGTGATCAACTCCGAGACCGCGGCGCTCGGCTTGTCGTACGTGCAACGCGACGCGTTCCTGGCGGAATGCCGCGTCTGCAACAAGGCCGGCGGCTACGACACGGCCGCCGGGTTCAGCCGGACCTGGGGCGCCTACGCCGAGATCCCGCGCTGGAGCAACGGCCAGGTGACGCTGCGCCGTTTCGTCACCGGCGCCTTCTGCCACAACGCCGTCGTCGAGCAGAACGCGGTCGACGCCGCCAAGTTCGCCGCCGCGGAGGTCCTGCGCGACGAGATCCGCGCCGCGCTCGCGACCTGGGCCAGCGCGCCGCTCGGCGTCACGACCGCCATCGGCGCCGGCTGCGGCACGCCGCAGGCCGTCCAGGGCGCGGGCCCGATGCGTCCCGGCCTCGGCCGCACCGCCCAGTACTCGCTGACCAACGGGTTCGCGTCGTCGCCGATGATCTGGGCGGTCGGCTTCTCGTCGACCTCTGCGGGCGGCGTGCCGCTGCCGTTCCCGCTGCAACTGATCGGCGCCCAGCCGGGTTGCCAGGCCTACAACGACCTCGCCATCACCTTCTCCAACATGACGAGCCCCACCGGCGGCGCGTACGGCACGATCTCGATCCCGTACGACCTCGGCCTGATGGGCTTCACCTACTTCACGCAGTGGTACAGCCTCGACATCACCGGCGCGCAGCCGTTCGTGACGAGCAACGGCATGCGCAGCGTCGTCGGCATCTGACGACCGCGCCTCAGCCGTCGGCGCCGAGCACCACGCACACCGGCCGCTGCGCGCGGTCGAGCCAGCCGAGCAGCCGACGCACGTCGGGCTCGGCGGCGGCGACGCAGCCCGACGTCGACTGCCCGGGCGCGCTCCAGACGTGCAGGAAGATCGCGCTGCCCATGCCCGGCACGACCGGATCCGTGTTGTGCTCCAGCACCGCCGCCACGTCGTACTGGTCGTCGTCGCGGCGCAGACGCTCGGCACTGACGCCCGGCGCGCCGACGACCCACTGGTTGTATTGCGGCGCGCGCGGGTCATCGACCCAGTGGTCGTCGTCGGTCACCGCGACGTAGCGCAGGCCGGTGGCGAGCTCCGGCGCCTTGCCGACCGCGCGCCGCAGCCCGAACACGCCGGCCGGCGTGGCGCCATCGCCCTCGCGCTTCTGCGTCGCCGCGACGACGCCGCTGCGGCCGACGACGCAGGCGATCGGCGCGCCGACCGCGCGCCAGCCAGCGCCGGCGCGTTCCCACGCTTGCCACCGCGCGTCGGTGCGCGCGCCCGGCAGC
>JBEITC010000623.1:0-1868 GCA_040375075.1 Planctomycetota bacterium
CCGACCGCCGGCGCGCGCAAGCACGCGGCGACGGCGAGCGCCGCCAGCGCCGCGTTGGCCGCGTGCAGCAACGCCGCGACGACGTGCATGCCGCCCGGCCCGAGCCCGCAGGCGAGATCGAGCGCCAACGACGCGCACGGCAGCGGCCGGTTGGCGAGCGACGTGTACGAGCCGTAGGCCGCAGACCACACGTCGCCGCGCCACAGCGCGTCGTTCTGCGCGATTGCCTCGACGTCGTCGCCGAGGAAGCCGAAGCCGTGCACGCCCGCGTAGGTTGCGAGCGCCACGACGGCGGGCAGCACGAAGAGCAGCGCAGGGCGCATGGCCGCGCATGCTCGCCGGCGCGCGCCGCCCGCGCCAATGGCTCGCGCTACCGCTCGCCGCCGCGACCTGCCGGCGCAACCGGCGTCGCCGGGACGCCGCCACCGGCAGGCGTCACAGGCGTGGCCGGCGTGGCCGGCGTGGTCGGTGTGACGGGCGTAGCCGGAACGACACCACCCGCGGGCGTCATCGGCTGCATCGGCACGCTCGCCGGCTTGCCACCGCCCGGGGCCACGGGCGTCGCCGGAACGACACCGCCCGCGGGCGTCATCGGCGTCGCCGGCGCCATGCCGCCGGCCGGGACCATCGCGCGCATCGGCATCGCCGGCTTGCTCTTGCCGCGCGCCGCGTCGCGCACGGCCTGGTCCTTCTTCGCCTGCTCGAGCACGGCGGCGTCGACGCGCACGCCGGCCTGCGCCAGCGCGGCATCGAGCAGCATCTCGCCCTTCTGGTAGCCGCCGACCTCGGCGACCACCTTGCCGGTCTTGTCGATGACGAACTGCTGCGGGATGCCGCTGACGCCGTAGAGCTTGCGCGACGCGCGCTCGGGGCTCTTCTCCAGCGGATCGAACGCGAACAGCACGTCGGGGAACTCCTGCGTGCGGCGATCGACCCATGCGTCGAACTTCGCGCGCTCGTCGCTCGTGCAGCTCGCCAGCACGACGACGTCCTGCGACCTGTACTGGTCGGCGATCTCCTGCGCGTGCGGCATCGCCGCGACGCACGGCCCGCACCACGTCGCCCAGAAGTCGAGCACGACGACCTTGCCGCGCAGGTCCGACAGCTTCATCGGCTTGCCGTCGCGCGTCGTCATCGCGAAGTCCGGCGCCATCACGCCCGGCTGCAGCATCGCGACGGCGGCCTCGGGCGCGCGCGGCTTCGGCGGCGCGAACTGCTCGGGCCCGGCGACGACCTTCGGCATGTGCTCGGGCGCGAGCTGCACGCCGGCCTTCAGCAGCAGGTTGCCCATCGCCTCCTGCCAGCGACGCGCGCCAAAGCCGCCGAGCAGCTTGCCGTCGGCGTCGACCGCGAACAGCGCCGGCATCGCCGGCAGCATGTTGCCTTGGTAGTAGCGGCGGATCATCGCGACCTTGTCCCACGCCTGCCGCGCCTCGTTGTCGATCTCGCCCGGCGCCAGCCCGGGCAGCTTGCCGGCGGGATCCCAACCGAAGAGGACCTTGGCGCCAGCGCCCTGCTTCGCCGCCCACGCGCTGAACTCGGCGCGCTCGGTCATCACCACGCCGCAGACGGCCTGCACGCCGTAGCGCGCGTACGTCGCCTGGATCTCCTCCATCAACGCCAGCGGCGCCACGTCGCCCCAGCCGAGGCCGACGACCACCGGCTTGCCGCGCATCGCGGACAACTGCAGCATCCGGCCGTCGGCGCGGACGAGCGCGAAGTCGGGCGCTTCCTGGCCGTGCGCGATCGAGCCGAACATCGGCGCGAACGACGGCGGCGGGTTGGCCGCGAGCCGCTGCGCCACGTCGGCGCGCTACATCGCTTACGCGGCGGCCTGCTGCGCGCCGCGGGACATAGGAACAGCGGCG
>JBEITC010000091.1:0-10507 GCA_040375075.1 Planctomycetota bacterium
GCAACGTCGCGCGCGACGAGGGTCGCGAGCACGCACTCGACCGCGCGCACGCCGGCCGGCTCGTTGCCGTGCACGCCGGCCATGACGAGCACCGTCGGGCCCGGCGCGCCGCGATCGATGCGCCCGATCTCCCGCCGTGCCGGCGCGACGGGCGCTGACGCCGCCGCGGTCACTCGGCGTTGCTCTCGCGCAGATGCTTCTCGAACAGCATCGCTGCGACGCGGATCAGGTCGCGCTCGGTGATGATGCCGACCAGCCGGTTGCCCTCTTCGACGACCGGCAGGCTGCCGATCTTGTGGCGGCGCATCAGCTCGATCGCCTCGAGCGTCGGGGTCGCCGGCGTCACCGTGTGCGGGTCGGCGATCATGATGTCCTTGACCGCGACCGGCTGGCGCTCGGAGCCGCGCATGCCCTGGCCGACGAGCCGCAACAGCGTGCGGTGCGAGACGAGGCCGACGAGCTTGCCCTCGTTGTCCTCGACCGGGACGTGGCGGATGTGCCGCCAGTCCATCAGGCTCGCGGCGAGGTCGACGACGTCCTCGGGGTGCACGGTGAACAGGTCGGTCGTCATGAACTGGCCGACCTGCACGTAGCTCTCCTTCCAGCCCTCGAACTCGCCGGTGTCGGCGAGCTCCCAGGTGTGCACCGGCTCGCCCGCCTCCTGGCGCGACTGCATGGCGCGAACCAACGCGGTCATGCGCTGGTCCTTGGTGCCCTTCTCGCCCATCGCCGACAGCGAGTCGAGCGCCCAGCGCGCGCCGGTGCGACCGCGCTTGCAGCGCTCGGCGATGATGCCGAGGTAGCGGTCGATGTCGCCGCTGTCGAGCTTGGCGCTCTCCAGGCCGGCGCGCGCCATCGGCAGCAGCACGTCCTGGATGAGCTGCTGGGCGGCGTACTCGCGGCCGTGGAACCACGTCAGGTTGGCCTGCAGGCCCAGCCGCGCGGCGGCGATGAAGTTGCCCTTGGCGTCGTCGAACGACATCACCTTGCTGACGTCCGGCACCTCGTGCGAGATCGCCGACATCAGGCCGAAGAAGAACGCGCCGTTGGCCATCTCGTCGGCGACCGTCGGGCCCGCCGGGAACGCGCGCGCCTCGATGCGCAGGTGCGGCTTGCCGTCGCTGATGCCGTAGCAGGCGCGGTTCCAGCGGTAGACGGTGCCGTTGTGCAGGCGCAGCGCGGTCAGCGCCGGGACGCCGCCGCGGTCGAGCACCGCCGCCGGGTCCTCGTCGATGTCCGTCGCCAGCACGGTGCGGAAGCGCGCGATGTCCTCACGGAAGATCTCGAGCACCGAGTCGCGCACCCAGCCGTCGCCGAAGTTGACGCGCGGCCGGCGGCCACGCAGCTGGTGCGCCGCCGAGCGGGCGTCGACGGACTGCTGGAACAGCGCCACGCGCGTCTCGCGCCAGAGGCGCCGGCCGAGCAGCACCGGCGAGTTGGTCGCCACCGACAGCACCGGCGCGGTGATCGCCTGCGCCACGTTGTAGAGCTTGGCGAACTCGCGCGGCCCGACCTGGAAGTGCACCTGGAAGCTGGTGTTGCACGACTCGAGCATGACGTTGTCATGCGTCATCTCGAAGTCGTCGACGCCCTTGATGCGGAACTGGAACTCACCGCCGCGCAGCGCGGTGATCGCGCGATTGAGCGCCAGGAACCGCGGGTTCTGCACCATCGACGCGAGCGACAGGTCGCTGCGCCGCAGCGTCGGCAGGATGCCGGTCAGCACGACGCCGCCGCCGAGCTCCCGCGCGGTTTCGCGCGCCCTGTGCATGAGGCCTTGCAGCTCGGCCTCCATCGTCGACAGGCACTTGCCGCCGAACACCTGCGGATGCAGGTTGCACTCGAGGTTGAACTGCGCCAGCTCGTAGGTGAACTGCGGGTGCGCGAGCTTCTTCATCATCGCGTCCGCGCCGCACCAGGCGCGGCCGGCGCGATCGAGCAGGAACATCTCCTGCTCGGCGCCGATGCGGCGGATGCCGGTCTCGAAGCGATCCTCCGCCAGCATGCGTTCGAGCGCGTGCACGTCGGCCAGGATGGCCTTCATGAACGCGCGCAGTTGCTCTTCGGTGAAGCCGCTAGGCAGGTCGTGTCGGCCCATTCGTGGTTCGCTCGGTGACGGGCCAGACCTTACCAGGGCGGCGGCCGCCATGCCCCTCCGGGATGTGGCCCATGCGCACGATCCGGCGACCGGGACCCGGCCCGGAAAACGCGCGCGGCCGCCCATAGGCGGCCGCGTCGGGCTCGGGCCGGCCGCAGCCGCCCGGGAATGGCCGTCCGCTCAGCGGACGAAGCCGTTGAACATGATCCGCTTCTCCTTGACCAGCGGGTGATTCAGCCCGACCACCAGCTCGCCGCGGACCATGCCGGCCGGCGCCTTGTCGGAGATCTCCAGCTCGACCAACAGCTTCTTGCCGTCCTTGCGGGTGCGGACGATCAGCGCATCCTGCGGCACCGACAGCTTGTCGAAGGTCAGCGAGGCCGCCTGCAGGTCGAACTCGTCGTTCGGCTCGAAGGCGACCTCCTTCTTGCTCGACGCCCCCTTGCGGACCAGCCCGTAGGTCAGGAAGGCGCCCGGCTTGATCTCGAGCGGCCCCTGCACGAACGCGGCGACGCGCACGCTGAACGAGGCGCTGCCCTGGACGTCGGTGTGGAACTTCAGCACGCCGCCGCCCTGGCTGTCCTGGTCGACCGGGCCGTACTTGCCCTTGATCGTCCAGGTCGTCTTGCCGTCGGCCTCGGCCTTCTCCCACGTCGCGGTGAAGCCCTTGACCTCGTCCATCCGCAGGATGCTCCACTGCTTCTGCTGCGGCGAGGTCACCGTGACGGTGAACTCGCGGGTCTCGCTCCAAACCATCTTGTTGAGCTGGACCTCCGCCGGCGCGACGGTGAACAGCTGCGCGCCCAGCGCGTTGAAGTTCAGCTTCATGTGCGACAGCGCCGGGTCGCTGGTGTGGATGTCCAGGCTCGCCTGCTTGGGCCCGGTGATCTGGTTCATGTCGAGGTGCACCTCGACCTCGCCCTCGGCGCCCGCCTCGATCTGGATCTGCTGCACGCGCTCGACCTGGTCGGGCTGGCCCGCGACCTTGGTGATGCGCATCAGCTGGTTCGGCGTAGGCTTGCTCGACAGCTCGTAGGTGCGGCCGCCGACGCGGACGGTCGCCTTGGCGCACTGGCAGCTGCCGGTCAGTTGCTTCCAGTCGACCGCGACGTTGTTCGGGTTCTTGAAGTGGAAGACGCCGACCGCCTCGCCCGTGCCGAAGTAGGTGCCGAGATCCTTGTTGGTGATCGGGAACCAGATGTTGCCGCCGGCCGGGATCTGCGACACGCCGGGGACCGGCTTCGTCACCGTCGGCTGCGCCGGCGCCTGGGCGTCGGGCTTCTTGGCGTCTTGCGCCGGAGCGAGGCCAAGGCAGGTGAAGGCGGCGAGGAGGACGGCGGTGGTGACGGTCTGCATGGCGGGAGACTCGGAATGCGCGCGGCGGACAGTTGCGGCGGAGGACTATAGCTCGCAGCCGCACGGAAAACTCCCGATGCGGCGCTGCGGCGGCCGGGCCCCATCTGCGTGTTGCATCGGCGCGGTCGCAGCGGACGATCCGGCGCATGCGTCCCTGGCCGATCCTGCTCGCCGCCGCGTCCACCATGCCACTCGGCGGCTGCTGTGCGCTCGCGCGCGGCCTGTGCGGCCCGGACACGACGCCCTGGGTCTCGGTCGACTTCCAGTCCCCCGAGGCGGCGACCCGGACCTTCCTCGAAGCCCTGCGCCGCGACGACCCCGAGGTGGTCTACGCCTGCCTCGCGCGCGACTGCCGCAAGGAGCTCGGCATCGACGGCGTGGCCGCCCAGCTGGCGTGGCCGCAGATCCGCGCGCAGTACCCCTACCTGCACGTCGCCGGCTACGCCGCGACGCCGCCGGCGACGCGCCTTGGGCCCGACGCGGCGCGCGTGCGCATCGAGATCGAGGGCAACGCCGTCGAACTCGAACTCGTCCGCCAGACCAAGTGGGAAGTGCGCTACCGCCGCGCCGACGGCTCGCTGTACGAGCCGGGCGCGCCGGTGGCCGACGTGTCGCAGCAGATCGGACTGGCCGCGGCCGCCGAGGACGAGCGCTCGACGCTCACCCTGCAGCCGCTGACGTTCCGCCACGACGGCATCGAGAGTGTCCCGCTCGATGCGCTCGAGTTCGCCGGCGTCGTCCGCGAGTGGCGCATCCGCCGCTGGCGCGACGGCGCGCGCTACTAGGAACCTGCGTCACGGGACGCGCGTCGATCCGGCGCGTGGATGCGCGGCTGGGGCTCAGCGCACCGACTCGGTGGCGCGCACGACGACCTTGCTGCCGCCGGGCAGGAGCTTGAACAGCTCCTCGATGTCGGGCGCGTACATGCGGATGCAGCCCATCGACGACATCGTGCAGATCGTGTCGGGCAGCGGCGTGCCGTGCGCGCCGAAGCCGGCGTACGTCTCGTGCAGGAACTTGATGAAGTACTCGCCGAGGATGTTCTTCGGGTGGCCGTACGAATAGACCTGGCCGTCCGGCGACGTCCAATCCGGGCGCGCCTGCTTGACGCCGACCGTGAACTCGGTGACCGGCGTGTGGTCGTTCTCGCCGTGGCCGACCCAGTACATGCGCATCAACTGGTCGCCGAGGTAGACGCACAGCGCGAAGCTGCGCTTCTCGAGCACGGCGACGACCGGCTGCGCTGGGATCTTCACCTTCTGGCCGATGGCGAGCGCGCCCGGATTGCGGATGCGATTGACGATCGCCAGCATGCCGGCCTCGATCGCCATGCCTTCCTTGCGGTACCGCTTGGCGACGCCGTCGAGCGTCTCGCCGCGGGCGATCGAGTGGCTGCGGCAGCCGGCGACGTTCGACGGGTCGAACAGCCAGCGCTCGACGCGCACGCGGTGCTGCTTGTAGACCTCGTCGACGACCGCGCGCTGCGCGCCGTCCTCCTTGCGGATGCGGCCCTTGACCAGCAGCCCGAGCAACTGCGTGCCGGCGGCCGTGGCCTGCGGGTCGGGCAGGGCGAACACGGCGGTCGCGACCTTGGCGACGAGCGCGCGACCCTCCGCCGAGTGCAACGCGGCGTTGTCCGGACCGAGCGCGGCGATCATCGCGCCGACGTCGTCGCCGGCGGGCTGGAGCGCCGCCGACAGCGCTGCGGCGTCGGAGCCAGCGCTGGTGGCGATCGCCGACCACGCGGCCTGCACCGTCGCGGGTTCGCGCTGCGGCAGCTTGGCGAGCAAGGCAGCGACCGCGGGATCGGGCTCCGCGACGGTCGGCTTCGCCGGCGGCGGCTCGGAGCGCGACGGCTGTGCGCCGGCAATTTGCGCAGCGGCTTCGGACGGCGTCGCGGCCTGACGCGGCGCAGACGCCGCGACGGCGGCGCCGAGCTCGGGCAGGTCGGACTGCTCTTCGGCCCGCTGCCACCACCAGAACGACAGGCCCGCCACGACGAGGCCCAAGAGGAACGCGCGCATCTCAACCTCCAAACCCCGCCGAGGCGAGGCAACCGCTGCGGCGACGCCTGACCGGGCGCCGCCTCGAAGGACCGTCGGCATCCGGCGCGACGACCCGCGGCGCACGGTAGCAGAGAACGACGGGAAATCGAGGGGCTCCGCACCGCCTGTGCCGTCGACGGAGGCCGGTTGAACCCTCAGGTTCAGGTGGGCTCCCCCCGGAGCATTTGGGTTCGGGCCGACGGCGCTGCAGGCAGCGCCGCCTCCCGCTCCCGCCTGGCCCCAAAGGTCGGAGCCCGGGGAATGGTCATCGGTTCAACTTTTTGGCCCGCGTGCTTGTCGAACACCGCAGAGCGGAGCCCTCGAAGGCGGAGAGTCTAGGCCGCGCCGCGCGGCGCGCCAGGGCGCGCGCCAACTCGTCGGCCGGCTCATTCCCAGCGGTTCTTGCCGATGGCCGCGAGCACCTGCTCGGCCGCCGCCACCGCCGCGACGCCGTCCTCGCCGCTGACCACCGGCCGGGCGCGCTCGCGCACGCAGCGCAGGAAGTCGACGAGTTCGTCCTGCAGCGGGTTGCCGCTGTCGAGGACCAGGTTCTCGACCTGCAGCAGGCCGTCGAACACGAACTTCCACAAGTCCCCCATCTGGGCGCGGTCGAGCCGCTCGAGGTCGAGCTTCTCGAAGTCCCAACCGGGCGCCTTCTTGACCAGCATTCCCTGCGACGTCTGGAAGTCGAGGCTGGCGTAGCCGCGCTTGCTGAACACGCGCATCTTGCGCAGCGGCTTGAGCGCCACGCGGTTGGCGGTGAGGTGCGCGACGGCGCCGTTCTCGAACTTGATGATCGCCGAGGCCATGTCCTCGGCCGGCGTGAACACCGCGCCGCCGAAGGCCTCGACCGAGCGGATCGGGCTCTTCACCAGCGCGAGCACGAGGTCGAGGTCGTGGATCATCAGGTCGAGCACGACGCCGATGTCCGTGCTGCGGAAGCTGAACGGCGCCAGCCGATGCGACTCGATGTAGCGCGCGCTCTCACCGAGCGCGGCGATGCCGCGCAGCGCCGGATTGAAGCGCTCGACGTGACCGACCTGCAGCACGCGGCCATGGGCCTTGGCGAGGTCGACGAGCGCCTGACCGTCGGCGGCGGTGCGCGCGATCGGCTTCTCGACCAGCACGTCGACGCCGTTCTGCAGGAAGTCGCTGGCGACCTCGCGGTGCAGCTTCGTCGGCACGACGACCGAGACGGCGTCGACCACGCCGATCAGCTCGCGATGGTCGGCGAAAGCAGGCACGCCCCACGTCGCCGTCGCGTGCGCGCGCGCCGTCTCGCTCGGGTCGGCGACGGCGACGAGTTCGCAGTCGAGGCCCTTGAGCAGGCGCGCGTGGTGCTTGCCGAGGTGGCCGACGCCGACGACGCCGATGCGTGGCCGGCCGCCCGTCGGACTGCCGCCCGTCGGCCGGCCGCCAGTCGCTTGCCCGCCCGCGCTCACGCGTCGACCAGGGTGAACTTCAGCTCGGCCTCGGAGACGAGACGGCCGGCGACCTTGCCGCGGGCGCGCACGTGGCCGACCTGGGGCTTGGCGCGGATCGTCTCGACCTCGATGCGGAGCTGGTCGCCGGGGACGACCGCGCCGCGCAGCTTCACCTTGTCGATGCTCCAGAGCACCGCCAGCTTGCCGGTGTTCTCCAGCTTGCGCAGCAGCAACACGCCGGCGAGCTGCGCCATGGCCTCGAGCTGCAGCACGCCGGGCATGATCGGCTGCTCGGGCCAGTGCCCCTGGAAGAACGGCTCGTTGATGGTGACGTTCTTGATCGCCACCGCGCGCTGGAAGCCGTCGAGCTCGACGACGCGGTCGATCAGCAGGAACGGGTAGCGGTGCGGCAGCAGCTTGAGGATCTGCCGGATGTCGAGGCCGGTGTCGCGCGGCGCCTCGCCCTGCTCCTGCTCGCGCTCGCGCTCTTCCTGCAGGCGCTGCACCAGCGCCATGTTGAGGCCGTGGCCCGAGCGCGTCGCGATGATGTGCGCGTCGAGGTCGAGGCCGGCATTGGCGAGGTCGCCGACCAGGTCGAGGACCTTGTGGCGGGCCAGCTCGTCGTCCCAGCGCAGCGCGTTCTCCGCCGGGCCCTCGGGGCCCATCACCAGCGTGTTCTGCGGCGTAGCGCCCTTGCCGAGGCCGGCGGCGCGCAGCGCCTCGACCTCGTGCGCGAACACGAACGTGCGGGCCGGCGCGATCTCACGCTCGAAGTTCTCGGCGTTGAGCTCGAAGGCGACGAACTGCTTGGCGCCGCTGCCGGCGCCACCGCCCTTCGGCGCGTAGTCGAGGTGGTACTCGACGGTCAGCTTGCCGGAGCCCGGCAGCGCGACGATGCTCGCCGCGCCCTCGCGCACGTAGATCGGTTGCTTGACCTGGTAGGTCGCGCGTGGCGCGCGCAGTTCGACCGTGCCGGCCTCGCGCAGCGCGCGCACGAACTCGAGCGAGCAGCCATCGAGTCCGGGCACTTCTTCGCCGTCGATCTCGACGAGCGCGTTGTCGACGCCGAGCGCGTACATCGCCGCCAGCAGGTGCTCGCAGGTGTAGACCTCGGCGCGGCCGTCCTGGATGCAGGTGCGCCGCTGCCGCGCCTTCATGTTCGCGCCCGTGGCGCGCACGACCGGCTGCTCTTCGATGTCGGTCCGGACGAACGACACGCCGGTGCCGGCCTCGGCGGGACGGACGACGACGCGGATCTCCTTGCCCGAATGCAAGCCGGCGCCGCGGTACTCGACCGCCGACTTCAGCGTGCGCTGCATGCGGCCGCCGGCCGCGGGGAGGTTGGCAGCCACTCGCGCCTAGCCTCCGACCTTCGGCGTCGCGGGCACCTTCTCGGCGGCCTGCTTGTCGGCAGCCTGCTTGTCGGCGGCCTGCTTGCCAGCGGCTTCCTGGACACGACCCGCCTTCGGCTGCTTGTCGTCGCCGACCGGGGCCAGCAACGCCTTGATCAGGTCGTCAGTGAGGTCGAGCTCCGGGGCGGCGAACCACACCTGCTTGCGCTCGAAGGCGACGACGCGGCCCTGCACTTCCTTGGCGACGAGCTTGCCGACCTCGCCGGGAGCGACGCCGATCGGCTGCAGGCGGTGCACGACGGCGACGCCGCGCGCCTTGGCCACCTGCCCGATCGCCACCTCGATGTCCTGGTAGACGGCGAGCATGGCGCGCGCGTTCTCCAGCTCCAGCCGGTCGGTCGCCTGCTGCGACATGTAGTCGCGCTGCTTCATCGTCATCTCCAGCTCGAAGCGGCCGTTGCGCCACTCGTCGGAGTTCTCGTCGGCCGAGTCGATCAGCGCGCGGATCTCCTGCGCGCGGTCGGACAGCTTCTTGATCTGCGCCTTGAAGGTGTCCTGCATCTTCTCCAGATCGGACTTGGCCTTCGACCACTTCGGGTTCTGCTCGAACACGCGCAGCAGGTCGATGGTGCCGGTGCGCTGGGCGGCGGCCGGCGCCTCGGCGGCGGGCTTCGTCGGGTCCTGGGCGGGCAGGAAGGCGGCCGCGGCGAGGGCGGCGAAGCAAGCGAACGTCAGGTGCATCATGGCGTTGGCGCGGCCCATTGGCCGCGTCGCGCAGGCTAGCAGGGGCGCGCGGGAAAGGCCAACGCGCAGCCGCGCCCGGCCCGCGCAGACCGGCTAGTCCGCGAGCGCCTGGCGAACGTCGGCGAGCAGCGCGTCGACGCCTTCCAGGCCGACCGAGATCCGCATCAACCCGTCGGGGATGCCGGCGCGGGCCCGCTGCTCGGGGGTCAATGCCGCGTGCGTGGTGAACGCCGGCAACGTGGCGAGCGACTCGATGCCGCCGAGGCTCGGCGCGCGGGCGATGCGCCGCAGCCGGTCGTAGGCGCGCTTGGCCCCCGGCAATCCGCCGGGCAACTCGACGGCGAGCACGGCGCCGCCGCCACGCATCTGCCGCGCGGCCAGCGCGCGGTCGGGATGATCGGGCAGACCCGGGTAGCTGACGGCGAGCAGGCGGCCGGCGCGGACCTCGGCGGCGAGGCCCTCCGCCATCGCCTGCGCTTCCCGCTGCTGCGCTTCGACGCGCAGCAGCAGCGTCGGCCACGACCGCAACAGCAACCACGCCGGATCGGGTGCCAGCACCGCGCCGGTGCGGCGACGCCACATCTCCACCGGGCCGAGCAGCTCGTGGCGGCCGGCGACGAAGCCGGCGAGCACGTCGGAGTGGCCGCCGTAGAACTTGGTCGCCGAGCAGGCGACGAGGTCGACGCCGAGCGCGAGCGCTTGCTGCACCGGCGGCGGCGCGAACGTCGCGTCGAACAGCGTGCGCGCGCCGGCCGCTCGTGCGAGCGCGGTGATCGCACCGACGTCGGCGAGGCGCAGCGTCGGATTGATCGGCGATTCGAACACCACCCACTGCGCCGGACGCGCCAACTGCGCGCGCAGGCCGTCGAGGTCGAGCGCCGAGAAGCGGTCGACGACGACGCCAAAGCGCACGAGATCGGCGAGCGCGAACGACGACGTGCCGCCGTAGATCTCCTCGGCGAGCAGCACGCGGTCGCCAGGGCGCAGGTGCGCCATCAGCGCGCCGCTGATCGCCGCCATGCCGCTGGCGAACGACACGGCGCCGTCGGCGCCCTCGTGCTGCGCGACCAGCGACTCCCAAGCGCGCGCGTTGGCGTGGCCGAGGCGCTGGTAGAACTCGCCCGGCCGTTCGCCGGCCCCCATCGCACGCAGCGTGTCGGCGTCGGGCTGGCCTGCCGTCGTGCTGCGGATCAGCGGCGGCGACAACGGGCCGAGCAACGGACCGTGACCGTGCGGGACGCCGTAGAGGGGTTCGCTCATCGCGGCATCATGGAGCCGGGCCGGCGCGCGCGCGAGCGCGCCGCTTGCCCGCGCGGCCGCGCCAGCTAGCTTCGCGCCATGGCCGAGACCGCGCAGTTCGCCGACGACGTCGCCGCCGCCTTGCGCGGCGCCTGCGCTGCCGCCGCGCCGCGTGAGTTCGTCGGCCTGCTCGGCGGCCGGCGGGCCGGCGCGACGTGGCGGGTCGAAGCCTTGGCGCTCGTTCCGAAC
>JBEITC010000426.1:0-3668 GCA_040375075.1 Planctomycetota bacterium
ACCAGCCCACTCTGTCCTACAACATGACCAAGCGTTACATCCGGGCCAAAACCGGATTCGACCTTGTGGATCTTGTGCTTAAGGCGCAGATGGCGCAGTACGGTTTCGGCTTCGCCCAGGCGCTCGACAAGGCGATCGCGGCGAACGCGATCACGGCCGCGGCGCCGGCGCCGAGCGCGGCGAACGGGACCGCGAACGGCGCGGTGACGACGCTGCAGGCGACGCGCTGGGAGCGCGCGACCAACCAGTTGTTCGCCGTCGACCCGGCCCGCCGCTCGGCGAAGGAGCAGTCGATCGCGCTGGCCGAACCGGTCGCGTGGTTCGCGCTCGCGGAGCAGGTCGCCGACGCCGACGCGGGCGCGCGCGAGTGCTTCCTCGGCTTCGTGCTGCTCGCGCGGCACGCCGACGCGGCGCAGTCGTTCCTCGGCCGGCTGAAGGCCGACGACGACGCGTCGGGCACCGGCCAAGGCAGCTACCCGCTGACCTCCGGCGCGTTCGAGTCGCTGCTGCGGCGCGTGCCCGAGCAGGAAGCCGCGCCGTGGGCGCAGGGGCTGCGGCAGGAACTTTCCGCCGGCCAGCGGCTCGCCGCCGGCCTGCGCGCGCTGTCCGAGCGCCGCAACGTCGCGGCCGCCGGCCACCTCGACAAGCTGCTCGCCGAGCACCCGCACAGCCTCGTCGTCGCCGTGCTGCCGTGACGGTGGCGGTGCAGGCGACGGCCGACGGCGTGCGCTTTGCCGTGAAGGCCGTGCCCGGCGCGTCGCGCAGCCGCGTCGTCGGGACGCTCGGGGACGCGCTCAAGGTGCAGGTCGCAGCGCCGCCCGAGGGCGGCAAGGCCAACGCCGCGCTCTGCGAACTGCTCGCCGTCGCCTTCGCCGTGCCGGCGCGGGCCGTCGCGGTCGTGAGCGGCGCGAGCAACCCGCGCAAGGTCGTGGCGATCGCCGGCGTCGACGTCGCCGCGGCAACGGCGACGCTGCAGGCGCTCGGCGCGAACTGAGCGACCGCGCGCACAGCGGATCGCCGCGCGCGCAGCCGGGCGGATCGCCGATCCGTCACTTGGTCAGCGACGGCGTGCGCAGGCGGAAGCCGTGCGGGCCCGCCGGCAGCACGCCGATCAGGCCGGCGGCCTCGCCGACCACCAACGCGCCGAAGCCGTGGCGCGCGCGCACCGCGTCGACGGCGGCGAACAGCCGCTTGCGCGCCGCCTCGCCTTCGTCGCCGAACAACGTCCCTTGCGTCGGCTTGGGTGACGCCAGCCCCGTCAGCGTCACGCCGACGAGGCGCACCAACACGCGCCGCAACGTCAGTTCGTCGAGCAGCGCGGTGGCGGCGGCGGCGAACGCGTCGGTGCGATCGGTGGCGTCGGCGAGCGTGCGCGAACGTTCGCCGGCGACGCCGTCGACATGGCGCAGCCGCACCTGCACGACGCGCGCGAGCAGCCGCTGCCGCCGCAACTCGCTCGCCGCGCGGTCGAGCAGGTAGGCGAGCATCGCGCGCAGGAACGGCAACTGCTGGCCGTCGCCGTCCGCGGCCGGTTCGAACGAGGTCTCGCGCGCGATGCTGCGCAGCGTCGGCGTCGGCTGCACCGGCGCGTCGTCGAGCCCGCGGCAACGCCGCCAGAGGTCGTCGCCGGCGGCGCCGAAGCTGGCGCGCAGCAGCTCGCGGTCGACGGCCCACAGCTCGCGCACCGTGCGCACGCCGACCTGATGCAGCAACGCCGCGCGCGCCGGGCCGATGCCGGGCACGGCCTCGATCGCGAAGTCGGCGAGGAAGTCCCGCTCGGCGCCGGCGGGAACCTCGCAGATGCCGCCGGGCTTGGCGCGCATCGTCGCCATGCGCGCGACCGCGCGCGTGCTGCCGACGCCCTGCGCCACCGACAGGCCGGTGGCCGCGCGCACGGCGTCGCGCAGTTCGCGGCACAGCGGCGCGAGCGAGCGCTCGGCGTCGAGCGTCGCGTCGGCGGCGAGCGTCTGCGCGATGCGCAGCGGCACGCCGGTGAGGTCGACGTAGAAGTCGTCGAGCGAGCAGACCTCCACCACCGGCGAGAACTGGCGCAGGGTCTCGGCGACGCGCTGGCGGTAGCGCTCGACCAGCCGCGCATCGCCGTCGCGGACGACGAGTTCGGGGCAGCGCCGCCGGGCCTCGTGCAGCGGCATCGCGGTGGCGACGCCGCGGGCCTTGGCCTCGTAGGACCGGGAGGCGACGACGCCGGTGCCCACGGCGACCGGGCGACCGATCAGGCTCGGGTCGCGCAGCTGTTCGACCGAGGCGAGGAAGGCGTCGATGTCGACGTGCAGGATGCGGCGCTCCATGCCCTAACGGATACCGAACCTCGCCGCGACTGCAAGCAGCCGGCGTGCGCCGCCAGTCCGGGGCCACGGGCGTCGACATCGCCGGACGCCACCCCGGTGACGTGCCCCGGCGACCGCCACCGGAGGCCGCGCATCGGCGGGCGCTTCCCCCGGGCCATGCGTTCTGCCTGGGGAATCCTGCACGCAGGCTTTGCACGATCTTTTGCACAAAGCTCTCCACCGTAGCCCGCCACTTTCCACAGCCTCTCCCCGACGGAAGCCTCGGCGCCATCGGCACGTCCGCAGATTCCACCGCGGCTTCCCACCGGCTTGCAACGGCGGTGGCGCTGCCCAACAGTGCGCCTCTGCGCCATGGACATCGTCCCGCCCACCGCCAACCAGTCGCCGAGCCGGTCCTTCGGGGACGAACTGCGGCAACTGCTGCGGCTCGGGCTGCCCATCGCCCTGGTCCAGCTCGGCCTGACCGGCCTCAACTTCGTCGACCTGGCGATGCTCGGCCACTACGACGCGGCAGCGCTGCCGGCCATGGCGCTCGGCAATACGCTCGTCTGGATCGGGTCGATGTTCTGCATGGGCGCGCTGGCCGCCGCCGACCCGCTGCTGTCGCAGGCGGTCGGCGCTGGCGACCACGCCGCCATCCCGCGCGTGTTCGGCCGCACCCTGCTGCTCGCCGTGGCGCTGTCGCTGCCCGCGGCGCTGCTGCTGCTGCCGGCGGCGACGTGGCTCGAAGTGTCGAACCAGCCGGCCGACCTGATCGCCCCCGCCGCCGACTACGCGCGGTGGCAGATGCTGTCGATCCTGCCGTTCCTGTGGTTCACGACCTGCCGCAGCGTGCTGTCGGCGCACGCGCGGCTGTGGCCGCAGGTCGCGACCATCGTCGGCGGCAACCTGCTCAACGCGCTGCTCGACTGGATCTTCATCTTCGGCGAGTTCGGCGTGCCGGCGATGGGCGCGCACGGCGCGGCGATCGCCACCGTGCTGTGCCGCTGGTTGATGCTCGCCGGCCTCGTCGTGCTCGGCTGGCGCGACCTCGCGCCGGCCCTCAAGCCGCTGCGCGATCGCGCCGTGCGTGAGGCCGCCTTCGCGCTCGCGCCGCTGCTGCGGCTCTTGCGCCTGGGCACGCCGATCGGCGCGCAGTTCCTGCTCGAGATGGGCGTGTTCGCCGCCGTCGCGCTGCTGATCGGCGACATCGACCACGGCAGCAGCGACGGTGCCGACGGCCCGCGCGTCGCCGGCCACCAGGTCGCGCTGCAACTCGCGTCGCTGAGCTTCATGGTGCCGCTCGGCCTCGCGATGGCGGCGTCGGTGCGCGTCGGCTGGGCGATCGGCCGCGGCGACGGCGCTGCCGCCGAGCGCGCC
>JBEITC010000539.1:0-2519 GCA_040375075.1 Planctomycetota bacterium
GTGCCTGCGCGGCAGCCGCGATGCGACGCAGGGAAGTTCCCGATCGGCGCGCTCGGCGGCTACCGCTTCTGCGCGTCGTCCGGCCCGCGCGGCGGCGTCGGCAGCAAGGCGTCGGCCGGCGGCGTCCATGCTTCGACCGACGCGCGCAGCCGTTCGTCGTAGCGCCGCGCGGCGCCCGCGGGCGGCGTCGTGAAGCCGCCGTGGCCGAGCACGAAGCAGTCACTGCGCACGAGGCCCCAGCGATCGCGGCGGATCGACTCGCCGGTCGGGTCGTGCGTGAAGCGCGCCTCGCCCAGCGCCGTCCACGGGCCCTCGGCCGCGCGCGCGAACACGTCGCGGAAGTCCGCTTCGCGCCGCAGGTCGCCGTTCTCGCCGGCGAAGTTCTCCGAGAACGAGTACAGCCCGCGCGGCAGCTTGCCGTCCCTCGGCGCACGGAAGCTCGCGATCAGCCGCCACGACTTCGCCTCGGCGAGCCAGAACCAGCCGGTGTAGATCGTCGCGCTGCCGTCGACGCGCGCGTGCAGCAGGAAGCGGAACGTGTCGCCGAGGCGCCAAGCGTGCTTCCAGTGGCTGTGGCCGCCGGTGCCCTCGTTGCCGAAGTCGCCGGCGTGCACGCCTTCGCCCTTGGCGACGAGCTGCACGCGATCCGCGGCCGCGACCTTGCTGCGGTCGATCGCCTCGTCGCCGCTGTCCCACACGCTGAAGATCACGCGCCGCTCGGTCGGCGAGTTGACCTGCATGCCGAAGTAGCCGCGGTGCCAGCCCGTCGCCATGTAGTACGACCACAGCGGATCGGTGCGCGGCGTCACCGCGACGTGGAACCACGCGACGTCGTCGCGCAGCGGGGGCGGCACGACGTAGCCGAGATGGATCGACGCGGCGTTGCGGCGCTCGGCGACGTTCGTGTGCAGGCCGGCGGCGGCGGGCCCGCGCAGGTGCAGGTGTGCGAGGGCGGTCAGCGGCGCATCGTCGGCGGCGCGCAGCGCGACGCGGTGCGGGCCGGCGGCGAGGGTCGTTGCGCCGAGCGCGACGTCGCGCTGGCCGACGGCAGCGTCGACCGTGGTCCAGCTCGTCGGCGCGCCCGACGGCGCGTCGACCGCTTCCACGTGCCACTGCAGCCGCGCTGCCGGCGCGTCGGCGAGTCGCGCGAGCGCGAGCCGCAGTTCGCCCGGCGTCGCGACGTCGACGAACCAACGCAGCTCGCCGTGCGCGCGCGCCACGCTGCCGTCGTCGTTGCGGCGCATGCGCGCGGGATCCGGATGCGCGTACGCGGTGAACGCCGGGATCGCGACGTGCGGCTCGGCGGCGGCAGCCGGCGACTGCGGCGCCGCGGCGGGCGCGAGCGCCGCCATGGCAGCGACGGCGAAGACGGCGACGGCGTGGGCGAGCGCGGCGCGAAGCGGCGGCAGGAAGCGCATCGGCGCAGGCGACGCGATGGCGGGGAGCGGCGCAAGCCCGCAGCGCGCAGCGCGCGGTGGGCGGCGCGCGCGTTCCACCTCGACCCTTGCCGCGCCGGAGCGCGTCGCTACCATCCTCGGCTCCCCAGGGGGCCTCACCGCCCCTGATCGTTCGACTCGGGTCGGAGCGTAGCGAAGCCTGGTAGCGCACCTGCATGGGGTGCAGGGGGTCGGAAGTTCAAATCTTCTCGCTCCGACCACTTCTTCGCCGTTCTTCGCCGCGCCGATTGCTGCGCGCACGCCGCCGGCCGCGGCGCCCCGGACCGCGACGCGCATCCACCCCGCCGACCGCTCAGCGATACGCGAACTGCGCCGTCGCCACACAGTCCGCGCCCGCCCGCAGCCGCACCCAGTACGCCGACCAGCCGCGCGGGAACTCGTGGCGCAGCGTCTCGCCGGCCGGCACGACGAACCGCCGCACCTCCGTCCAGCGCCCATCGCCGCACAGATCGGCGGCCAGTACGAACTCGACCGCGCTCGCGGCGTCGTGCTGCAGCGTGAGTTCCTTCTGGTCGTAGCCGGTCATCAGGAACGGATCGCTCGGCTCCTGCGCGCGCACCTTGGTCTCGCGCCACGGGCCGCCGACGCCGCGCACCTTGCCGAGCTGCCACAGGTCGTCGACGACGCCGAGCCAGACCGCAGCATTGCCGTCGGCGGCGCGCACGATGCGCTCGGATGCCGGCGCGTCGGGGCGCACGCCGGTCAGCACGAGCAGGCCGCGCCACGAGCAGAAGTCGTGGATGGCGAGTCCGTGCGACGCGATCGGCCGCACCTTGGCGAAGCCGCCGGCGTTCTCGGCAGGCAGTTCGTAGACGGTGCCGCCGGCGGCGAACAGGTCGCGCTCGGTGGCGACCTCGCGGCACGCGCGCGTGTGCGCGAACGGCCGGCGTGCGTCGGCGTCGGCGACCGCGCGCGGGAGGCGCCAGCGGCGGCCGGCGTCGTCGACGACGACCACCGACGCAGCGTCGGCATCGACGACGCCGCGCGGGATCGCAGCACCACTGCGCGTCTGCGCCGTCATGGCTGCATCCTGGCTCGCGCGCAGCGTGAGGTCGCCGCCGA
>JBEITC010000306.1:0-5031 GCA_040375075.1 Planctomycetota bacterium
CGGCGGCGGCGGCGAGCAGCGCGTCGGTGGCTCCAGCCAGCGCCGAGACCACGACCACGACGGGCCCGGCCGACCGTCCGGCCTGCACGAGCGCGACGACGCGCCGGATCCCGGCCGCGTCGGCGACCGCCGCGCCGCCGAACTTCATCACGATCACCGCCGGATCATGCATGAGGGCGGCAATCGCCGGAAGGCGGCGGCGCGGCATCTTCGCGGCGGCTTCCGTGTGGCATAGTGTCGCCCCCCATGAACCGCATCGCGGACCTCATCCACGACTGGAACCTCACTGGCGGCGCGTTCCGCCCGACCCGCCCGCTGCAGTTCGACGACGAGACGCTGCGCGACGGCCTGCAGTCGCCCGCCGTCAGCGACCCGTCGCTGGAGCAGAAGATCGACCTGATCGAGCGCATGGACCGGCTCGGCATCCACACCGCCAACCTCGGCCTGCCGGGCGCTGGCGGCCGGCCGCGCGAGGACATCCTCAAGCTCGCGCAGCACATCGCGAAGAACCGCCTGCGCATCGGCGCCAACGTCGCCTGCCGCACGGTGGTCAGCGACATCGAGCCGGTGGTCGAGATGACGCAGAAGGCGGGCATCCCGATCGAGGTCTGCGCGTTCATCGGCAGCAGCTACATCCGCCAGTACGCCGAGGACTGGACCCTCGAGCGCATGCTGCAGAACACGCGCGAAGCGCTGACGTTCGCGCAGAAGCACCAGCTGCCGGTGATGTACGTCACCGAGGACACCACGCGCGCGCGGCCGGAGACGGTCAAGGCGCTGTACAGCACGGCGATCGAGCTCGGCGCGCGGCGCCTGTGCGTCTGCGACACCGTCGGCCACGCCACGCCGCAGGGCACGCGCGCGGTCGTGCGCTTCGTGCGCGAACTCGCCGACCAGCACGACAAGACGCTCGGCGTCGACTGGCACGGCCACCGCGACCGCGACCTCGGCATCGCCAACTGCCTCGCCGCCATCGAAGCCGGCGCCGACCGCATCCACGGCACCGCGCTCGGCGTCGGCGAGCGCGCCGGCAACGCGCCGATGGACCTGCTGCTGGTCAACTGCCGCCTGCACGGCTGGATCGACAACGACCTCTCGACGCTGCCGCAGTACGTCGCCGCGGCGGCGAAGGCGCTCGAGGTCGACATCCCGCACAACTACCCCGTGCTCGGCAAGGACGCCTTCGAGACCGGCACCGGCGTGCACGCCGCCGCGGTCATCAAGGCCTTCAAGAAGGGCGACGTCGAGCTCGCGGACGCCGTCTACTCCGGCGTTCCCGCTGGCATGGTCGGGCTGCAGCAGGTGATCGCGGTGGGTCCGATGGCCGGCAAATCGAACGCGGCATTCGTCCTCGAACGTCTCGGAATCGAACCGACCGAGGAGCGCGTCCAACGCGTCCTTGCTGCCGGCAAGTCGAGCAAGCGAATGCTCACGGACGCCGAAGTCCGCAGCGCAGCCGGTTCTTAGGCCCGGCACGGCCCGTCAAGTCCGGTCGTACCGAAGCCGATCCCGGCGGTGGAGCAACACCACCATGGACCCGGTCTTGGACATGAGCGTCGTCGAGGAACTGATGTCGTTCGCCGACGACGGCGACCCGGAGCTGGTCCTCGACCTGATCCAGATGTTCCTCGACGACGGCCCTGGCAAGGTCCAGGCAGTCGTCCAGGGTGTCGCCGCGGGCGACTTCGAGCGCGCCGAGCGCGCCGCCCATTCGCTCAAGGGCTCGTCCGGCAACCTGGGCGCGAAGCTGCTGTCGCAGGTCTGCGAGGAACTGCAGAGTGCGACCCGCTACCACCGCATGGACGACTCGCGCCGGCTGGCTCCGGTGCTGCAGCAGCAGTACGCCGCGGCCGAGGCGGAGCTGCGCCGGGTGCTCGCCGAGTACCAGGGCTGAGCGCTAGGCGCGCCGCAGCGCGATGGCGCCGGTCGCATTGGCCGGATGGCGCCAGCGACGGCTTTGTGGCGCGCTGAGCTCGGCCTCTCAGGGCATCGTGCCCTTTCGGAAATCGTTCGCCAGCGCGGCAAGCCCGCCGGCGATCCGACTCAGGCCGACGCGTCGAGCGTCTTGCTCGCGGCCTTCTTGGCCGGCTTCGCCGGCTTGGCGGCCTTGTCGCTCTTGCCCGGACGGGCGAGGTCGAGCGTCTTCACCTTCGCGCCCGCCGGCTCCTCGGCAGCGTGGATGTTGACCATCGCCATCGGCGCCTCGGCCGGCTCCCAGTTGGCCGCTTGGCCGCGATAGACGCAGCGGTGGCACTTGTGGAAGAAGGTCCGCTGGCGGGCCATGCAAACGTCGACGCCGATCTGGTGCGTGATCAGCGGGGTGGCGGAGCCTTCGACGGACGGGCAGGTGCGCATGCGTGGGGGGCTGCCGACGGGTTGGCGTCGGCGGCAAGGGGCGGAAGCGTAGGACGCAGGCGCGCCGCCGGTCAACGTCCCGGTGCCGGCTGGAAGCGACGAAAGAGTGCGCAGCAGGCCGCGATCGCAGTCGGTGCGCAGTGGCTCGAACGCGACAGTTCGAAGCAGACCGGTCCGGCGTAACCAACGGATTTCAGGGCGCTTAGCACCGACGCGAAGTCCACGTCACCGGTCCCGGGCAGGCGGTGCTCGTGTTCGCCGCGGCGCATGTCTTCGAGGTGGACCTGGCGCAGGTGCGGGCCGACCGACGCGATCACCGCCGCCGGCTCCCCCTCCCAGACGACGTAGAGATGGCCGATGTCGAGGGTCAACCCGGGGGCGTCGGCGCCGAGGTCGGCCCGCAGCGCCTGCCAGCCGGCGACGGTCTCGACCGCCATGCCCGGCTCGGGCTCGAACGACGGCTCCAGCCCCTCGGCCCGGACCAGCGCGGCGGCGCGGCGGACGCCATCGCGCAGGCGGTCCTGGCTGCCGCCGTCCGGCCGGTGGTCGATCCCGGCCCAGAACGACAGCACCTTGGCCCCGAGCCGGGCCCCCATCGCCGCCGTGCGCCGCAGGTACTCGAACCGGCGCTCGCGGGCGGCCGGGTCGGCGGTCATCAGCGTCGGCTCGTGCTTGTGGCGCGGGTCGAGCAGGAAGCGCGCGCCCGTCTCCATGACCGGCTGCAGGCCGAGCTCGGCGAGCTGGCGCGACGCGGCGTCGAGTTCGCGGTCGGTCGTCGTCGCCGGGTCGAGGTGGCAGGTGTCCGGCGTGATCGCGACGGCCTCGTAGCCGTGCTCGGCCAGGAGTTGCAGCGCCTCGCCGAAGCGATGGTTCTGCAGGCTGTTGGTCTGGTAGCCGAGCCGCATCGCAACCGTCAGCGCGTGCCGCCGCCCTTGCGGATGCGGTTCTCGAGGTTGAGCAGGTCGGTGTAGACCTTGCCGAGGTCGGAGTACTCGCCGGACATCGACCAGCCCTCGAGCTCGGCCTCTTCGAGCCAGGCCCAGTTGGTCGCGGTCATCGCCCGGACGGCCTCGCACTTGTCGCTCGCGGCCGACTGCTTCTGCCGCGCCAGCTCGTTGTCGCCGGCGGTGCGCGCCTTCACGCCTTCGCCGTTCAGCGCCTTGGCCTCGGCCAGCAGGTCGCGCGCCTTCTGCAGCGTGTCGGCAGCCAGCGCCGGCGCCGGCTTGGTCGGGGCCTTGCCCTGCTTGCCGTCGGACGACGGCGCGGGCGTCACGGGCGTCACCGCGGCCGGCGCGACGCTCGGCGTGGTCGTCGACGGCGCATTGCCGCCAGCGCCGTCCTTCTTGCCGCCGCCCATCATGACGACGAGCGCGATCACGACGACGAGGCCGACGCCGCCGATCAGCAGCGCCATGTTCGAAGAGTTGGAACCGGACGACGACGCGGCGGGACGGGCGCTGCGGCCGGAGCGGGACGAGGGGCGCGATGCCATGGGTGGCGTGCGTTCTACCCGCGCGCGCGCAGCACAGGTAGGGAACGGCGCGATGGCGGGATGTCGTAGTCTTGTCCGCCGATGCCTCGCGCCGCTGCCTCCTTCCGCGCCAAGCTCGCGCTCGCGAGCGTCGCCACGCTGTTCGCGGCCGCCGCGGGCGCGCTGGCGTGGCGCCTGCTCCGGCCGGCGGGCGTCGAAGTGACGGCGACCGGCGCCGGCGCGGCCGAGACGACGTGGCGCGGGCAGGACGCCTACGTCGTCGATCCCGTCGCCGGACTGCGGCCACGGCGCTCGGCCACCATCGCGCATCCGATGACCGGGCTCGATCTCAGCGATCCGCAGCAGATCGAGAAGCGCCGCGACGCGCACGCCTTCCTGCGCGCGACCGAGTTGCCGTCGCCGCTCGACCGGCCGTCCGCGCTGTTCGTCGGCGACAGCCATCTCGACGGCGTGGTGTCGACGGACGACAACGCCACGACGCTGCTCGAGCGCGGCAGCGAGGCCGCCGGCGCGCCGTGCTACTGCCTCAACGCCGGCTGCGGCCTCTACAGCCTGTGGCAGAGCGCCCTGCGCGCGCGCGACCTGCTGCCGCAGTGGCGACCGCGCGCCGTCGTCGTGATCGTGTTCCTCGGCAACGACTTCCTCGACCTCGACGATCCCACGGTGCCGCATCTCGACGACGCGCTGCAGGAGCAGCCGGGCGACGAACGCGCGGCGAAGGGCGGCGCGGCCGAGCGCCAGCGCGCGATCGGCCTGCAGGCCCCGCACGAGCAGTTGTTCTGGCAGGGGCTCAACCAGGCGGAGTGGCTGCGGCGCGATCCGACGCGCCACGACGCGTGGCTGCGCAAGGCGGCGCACGCCGTCGCCACGCTGGAGACCGCCGCCGCCGCGCACGGCGCGCGCGTGCTGTGGACGCTGCTGCCGTCGTTCGACCTCGTCTTCCCCGAGCAGGCCGCCAACCTCAGCGCCGGCGCGAAGGTGGCGGTCGCCTCGGGCGCGCAGCGCCGGTTGCGCGACGGCTTCGCGGCGCTGCTGGCCGCGCGCGGCGCGACGGTCGTCGACGTCGAGCCGCTGTTCGCCGCCGACGGCAAGCTCGACGTCTACGCGCTCGACTTCCACGTCTACAGGAAGGGCCACCGCCTGCTCGCGGCGGCGCTGCAGCAACCTCTCGGCGCGGCGCTGGC
>JBEITC010000649.1:0-1700 GCA_040375075.1 Planctomycetota bacterium
ACGCCCTTCGTCGCCGCCGTCGCCGACGCGCGCGAACCGGACGCCGCGCTGCGCCAGCGCCTGAGCGCCGCGCTCGTCGAGCGTCGCGCGGCGGCGCTGCGCCTGCCGGCGATCGACGGCGCGCTCGCCGCGGACGAACACGCGATGGCAACGGCGCTGGCACGGACCCGCTACGGCGACCCGGCGTTCACGCGCGCGCGTTGACGCCCCGACTACGCCATCTCCCCCATCAAGGCGGTGCGGCGACGCGACGAAAGCGTCTGCAGCCCGCATGATCACCACCTCGGCCGAACTCGAAGACCTCGTCGACGGCACCGTCCGCATCCCGACGCTGCCGACGGTCCTGCGCGACATCCAGTCGATCGTCGGCTCGCCCGACGGCTCGGCGAAGGACGCCGCCAAGGTCATCGAGAAGGACCCGGCGATGGCGACGCGCGTGCTGCGGCTCGTCAACAGCTCGTTCTACGCGCTGAAGAATCCCGTCTCGAACATCAACCTCGCCTGCTCGATCGTCGGCCTCAAGGTCATCAAGAACGTCGTCGAGCAGGCCAGCGTGCTGCAGGCCTTCGGCGACAGCGGCAGGATCGACGGCTTCGACGCGCGCTGGCTGTGGGATCACGCCTTCAAGACCGCGGTCGCCTGCCGCATGATCGCGGAGCGCACCGCGATCGAGACGGGGCTGCAGAAGGACGACGCCTACACCTGCGGCCTCGTGCACGACGTCGGCAAGCTCGTGCTGATCGACTCGCGGCCGCGCGAGTTCGCCGAGGCGATGGCGCTCTCGCAGCGCGCGGCGATCCCGCTCGCGCTGGCCGAGGCCGAGGTGTTCGGCTTCCACCACGCCCACGTCGGCGGCCTGCTGGCGGAACGCTGGAAGCTGGCGCCGGCGGTCCAGGCCGCGGTCATGTACCACCACACGCCGGCGACCACGCCCGCGGACTGGGCGCGCGGCTTCCTGGTCAAGGCGGCGAACTCGTTCGCGCACATGGCAGCGACCACGCCCGGCAGCTACCGCGGCGACGTCGCCTGCGCCGACTCGCTGCAGGCGCTGGGACTCACGCCGCAGCAGCACGCCGAGATCCTGGCGGCGACGCGTCAAGCCGGCATGACCGGCTGACGCCGCGGCCTTAGCCTGTCGGCGATGAGCGCCGACGCCGAACGACCCGACCGCATCCACGCGCTGGCCGCCGCCGCGGTCGCGACGTGGCGTGGCGACCAGGACGCCCTGCGCACGGCCATAGCCGCCTTGCGCGCCGCCGGCGTGCCGCGCGCCAGCCTCGAGGAGACGCTGCTGCAGTGCGTGCTGTTCTGCGGCTTCCCGCGCGTGGTCACGGCGTTCGCGACCGTCAACGACGCGTGGCCCGCCGGCGCGCCGCCGGGCGGCGGCGACGTGCCCGTCGACGAGCAGCCGGCCGCCGGCCGCGCGCTGTTCGGCGCCATCTACGGCGAACACGCCGGCGCCGTCGAAGCGATGCTGCGCGGCTGCCACGAGGACTTCCGCGCCTTCGTGCTCGACGTCGCCTACGGCCGCGTGCTGGCGCGCCCGGGCCTGCCGCCGGTCGAGCGCGAACTGCTCGCTGCCGCCTTGCTGGCGGCCCAGGACCAGCCGCGGCAATTCGTCAGCCACGCGCTCGGCGCGCTGCGCCTTGGCGCCACGCGCGCGCAGCTCGGCGCGACGCTCGCGGCAGCGCTCGGCGACG
>JBEITC010000264.1:0-5713 GCA_040375075.1 Planctomycetota bacterium
GGTGCCACCGGGCGCGCAGCGACGACAGCAAGCGCGCGAACCAGACCATTGGGGCGAGAGTATGGCGAGCCGCGGCCAGCGACAAGGCGGGGTGGCGTGCAGGCCGCGCTGCCGTCGGGGAATCCGCGGGTTCGCCCTCAGGCGCGCCGGCCGGTCCGGTCGATACCCGACGGGAAGGACTGCACCGAACAGGACGCGCACATGGCTCTACGCGGGGATCTCGCAAGTGTCGATCTGGCCCAGGTGTTCCAGATGTTGGCCCTCAACAGGAAGGTGGGCCTGCTGGGCATCCATGCGCCGCGCGCCACCAAGGTGCTGTACTTCGACCATCGCGGCGTCACCGTGCACCACAACGTGCACCAGGCGCTCGATCGGGTCGTCGCCGCGCTGGTGCGCGCCGGTCGGCTGGCCGAAGCGGCCGTCGAGGAGGTCCGCGACCACGTGGCGCGCACCGGCCAGGGACTGGCCGACGGCCTGCTCGCCGGCGGCTACGTCGATCCGGCCGAGCTCGAGGAGCAGTATCGCAGCGAGCTCGAGGAGCAGATCTACGACCTGTTCTTCTGCCGCGAGGCCAAGTTCGAGTTCCACGAGAACCAGCAGGATCTCGACGGCCGGGACGGCGCGATCGACGAGCGGTTCTTCTTCAACTGCGACTCGATCATCATGGAGGCCGCTCGCCGCATCGACGAGTGGACGTTCATCCGCGAGCGCGTGCCGACGATCGCCGAGGTGTTCGTCGCCGTCGTCGACGCGATCGACGCCGACGACTTCGGACCCGAGGCGCCGGCGGTGTTCCAGCTGCTCGACGGTCGCCGCAACGTCGCGCGCGTCATCGAGACGTCCGGCCTGACCAACTTCCAGGTCTGCAAGGCGCTCGGCCAACTGCTCGACGCCGGCGCCGCCGCGCCCGTCGCGCCCGAGGAGCTGCCCGCGCTCGGCGACGAGTGCCTCGCCGCCGGCCGCGTGCACGACGCGATCAGCCTGTACGAGCGCGCCATCGAGCTCGGCGTCGGCCTGCCCGACGTCCATGGCGCCGCCGCGAAGGCGTACGCCGCCGCGCAGCACTTCGAGGCGTCTGCCATGCGCCTCCAGGACGAGGCCACGGCGCGGCTCGAGGCCGGCGATCGCGCCGGCGCCGCCGCGCGCCTCGCCGAGGCCAGCGCGTTGCTGCCGACCGACCTGCTCGCGCGCGAGCGACTGGTCGCGCTGACGATCGGCGCGGACGCCGTGTCGCTGCCCGGGTTCGACGGCATGGCCGAGGGCAAGGAACTCGTCGAGCTGCTGACGTCGCTCGGCGACATCCAGCGCGTCCGGGGCCTGTTGGAGCAGCTGATCGTCGTCGCGCCCGACGACCCCGACCTCAAGAAGGCGCTGGTCAACGTCCATCTCAAGGCCGGCGACCAGAAGCGCGTGATCGAGCTCTACGAGTCGATCGCTGCCGACCTCGTGCGCCAGGAGAAGCCGCTCGAGGCGATCGCCTACCTGCAGAAGATCCTGCTGGTCGATCGCAATCGCGCGGACGTCAACGAGCGCGTCCGCAAGCTCTACGAGTTCGACGAGAGCTCCCGTCGCCGCAGCCGCGCGGTCGGGGCGCTGTCGTTCGCGTTCGCGCTGATGATCGCGCTCGGCGCCGCCTACTGGTGGTACGGCGAGAAGGCCGCCGCGGCCTACGGCGTGATCGACGTCCGGCAGCAAATCGCGGCCGAGGACTTCGCCGGCGCCCATGCCGCGTACGCGGAGTTCGCCGCCGCGTGGCCGTTCACGACCTCGGTCGCGATGGCCGAGACCGAGCTCGCTGCCATCGCGAACCTGCGCGATGCGCACGACGCGCGCCGCGCCGCCGCCGCGCAGGCCAAGGAGCGCGAGCGCAAGGAGCTGCGCACGGCCTACCTGAAGGACTGGACGAACCACCGCACGCTCTTCTCCGAAGGCCACGCCGAAGAGTCGCTGGCGGCGCTCGCGCGCGTCCGCGACCTGCTCGCCCGCGCCGACCATGCGCAGGACGTCGAGTGGGGCCACGCGCAGAAGGTCGAGGAGACGTACGCCCGCCTGCGCCGCTACCTCGCCGACGCCGACCAGCTCGCCGGCGAGTACGCCGCCGGGCTCGCGGCCGGCGACTGGCGCGCCGCCCGCGCCACGGCCCTGCGCCTGCGCACGGAGTTCGAGAACACCGCCGCGGCCCGCCGCAGCCCCGTGCCGGTCCGCGTCGTCACGCGACCGGCGGGTGCGCAGCTGGCGAGCAATGGCCTGCCGTTGACGTCGTCCGGCAGCCCTGACGCGCCGCTGACCACGCCGGCGATCGTGCTGGCCGACGGGCCGGCGTTGCGCCTCGAAGCGGCGCTGACGGGTCATCGCAGCCGCGCCATCGACGTCGACGTCGCCAATGCGGCGGAAGTCGACGTCGTGCTCGAGCGCGTGCCGTCGGCGTTGATCGAGTTCGGCGCGCCGGCGCAGACCGCGGTCGCGCTGGCCGAGGGCTGGCTGGCCGTCGGACTGCGCGGCGGCAAGCTCGGCATCGCCCGCGCCGACGGCGCCAACGTGCGTCAGGTGGCGCTCGGCAGCCTCCGCACCGTCGACGCCGCGCCGGCGATCGAGGACGGCTGCGCCGTGTTCCTCACCAACGAGAACACCATCGAACGCTTCGTGCTGGCGACCGGCGCGTCCGCGTCGGGCTGGCCGGTGACGCTCGCTGCCGGCGCCGCGACCGACCTCGCCGTCGCCGGCGGCCGCGTCGCGGTCGTCGACCGCGAGGGCACGCTGCGCGTCTGGGAACTGTCGAACGGCCGCGAGGCCCTGGCGCTGCCGCTCGAGGGCGCGCCGTCGGGCGCGCCGACCTTCGACGGCCGCCACGTCATCGTCGGCGTCGCCGACGGCCGCATCCTCGTCGTCGACTCGATCGACGGCAGCCTCGTCGCGCAGGTGCGCGCGCCGGGCGGGCTCGCGACGCGCGTGATCGGCGATCGCGGCGCCTTGTACGCCGGCCTCGCCGACGGCCGCATCGCGGCCCTCGACCAGGCCGAGGGCACGGCGCTGTGGACGGCGATGACCGGCCGCACGCTCGCCGACGGCGAGTTCGTCGTGACCAAGGGCGCCGTCGTCGTCGCCGGCGCCGAGCGCCGCCTCGTCGCCTTCGATCGCACCACCGGTCAGGAGATCGGCGCGTTGGCGATGGCGGGCGAGGTCCGCGCCGGCCTGCGCACGGACGGCACGCACGTCTTCGCCGCCGTGCGCGTGCCGAAGACCCGCACGACCCCGGCCCGCGACGGCCGCGCCGTCGTCGACACGCGCGTCATGGCGCTGGCCTGGGAGCACTCCGATTCGGACCTGCGGGCCGGCGGCCCTGCGGTCGCTGGCGACGTGATCGCCGTGCCGCACGGCAGCGGCGCCGTCGCGGTGTTCGGCCGCGAGGAGTCGCAGCGATGAACCTGTTGCAGCGCATGCGCGTCTGGCGCGAGCTCAAGCGGCTCGAGCACCGGGTCCGCACCGAGCCGGCGCCGAACACGTTCGTCGACCTCGGCCAGGTGCACATCAACCTCGACATGCACGACAAGGCCGAGCGCATCGCCGAGGACGGCCTCGCCCTGTTCCCGCGCTCGACCGAGCTGCGGCAGCTGCTCGAGTGCGCCCGCCGCGGCGGCCGCCGCAAGCGCGCCAACGAACTCAAGGCCAAGCTGGTGCGCGCGCCGAGCCCGAAGCTCTACGAGGACCTCGCCGCGTTGCAGGTCGAGATCAACGACCGCGCCGGCCTGCAGCAGACCTGCCACGAGTGGAGCCTGCGCTTCCCGGGCGATCCGGGCAGCTGGCACGCGTTGGCGCAGGCGCACCTCGTCAACTTCTATCGCGATCTGTCGGCGCGCGAAGGCGTCGAGGCGGTGCGCTGCCTCGATCGCGCGTTGCACCTGCAGCCCGACGACAAGCGGGGACTGCGGCTGTTCGGCGAGCTGCTCTATCGCATCGGCGCCGTGCGGCTGGCCGAGGCGCGCGTGCAGCGCCTGCTGCGCCTCGATCCGGCCGACGCCGGCGCGGCGACGCTGCTGCGGCACCTGGGCGACCTCGAGGACATGGGCGACGACGTCGCCTTGCTGCTCGACGACGTGCAGCGCGCCGGCGCGCTGCGCCATCCCGCGCCGTCCACCGGTCCGCGGGCGCCGGACCAGTCGCTGGCGGGCGTGCGCGAGGGGTTGACGGCGGTGGCCAGCATCAAGGGCGTCACCAAGGCGGCCTTCATCCGCGGCTCGAAGGCGCTCGTGAAGGGCGACATCCGCGACGGTCGCGACGCGTTCCTGCGCGTGGCCCGCGTCGTCGCCAAGGCGGCGCAGCGCTTCTCGCGGCGCCTCGATCTCGGCACGGCCAACAAGACCGTCGTCGAGGGTCCGTTCGGCGTCGTCTGCGTCTGCGTGTACGGCGACTCGCTCGCCGTGGCGCAGTGCGTCGCCGGCTCGGACGTCGACCAAGTGCTCGTCGAACTGCAGGAGATGGTCGCCGGCGCGCTCGCCGGCGCCGCGAGGTGACGCCATGAACAAGATGCAAGAGCTGCTGGTCGGTCTGCGCCGCGCCCCGGGCGTCAAGGGCGCTGCCGTGCTCACCACGGACGGCCTCGTCGCCGCGTCGTCGCTCGACGCCGCCTGCAACGCCGACGCGCTCGCCGGTCTCGCGTCCTACCTGCTGGTCACGACGGACCGGGCGCTGCGCGAGGGGGCGATGGGCGCGTGCGCCCGCGTCACCGTGCACGCGAGCAACGGCAAGGCGCTGTTCGTCGACCTCGACGGCACCAGCCTCGTCGTGCTGTTCGACCAGTTCGCCGAGCCCGCCGCTGCCCGCCGCGAGGTCGACGACGCCGCGGCGCGCCTGCGCCGCCTGCAGCGCCTGGGCTGATCGCCCGGCGCCGCCGCAGGTTCGCGACTGCGGCTCAAGTGCCGGCCGGTCGCCTGCCGATGACCGCCGGGAAGGGGACCCGCAACCCGCCGCTGCGGCGGGCTGAAGACCCTCGGGACGAGCGACACCATGGTCCAGATCAACTTCGCGCTGAAAGAGGTCAACTGCAAGGTCGTCTACTACGGCCCGGGAATGAGTGGCAAGACCACCAATCTCGAGATCGTCCACCAGAAGGCGCCTGAGGAGAACAAGGGCGAGCTGACGTCGATCTCGACCGACGGCGATCGCACGCTGTTCTTCGACTTCATGCCGCTCGACCTCGGCAACGTCGCGGGCATGCGCACGAAGTTCCAGCTCTACACCGTGCCGGGCCAGGTCTACTACAACTCGACGCGCAAGCTCGTGCTGCAGGGCGTCGACGGCGTGATCTTCGTCGCGGACTCGGATCCCGAGAAGATGGACGAGAACCTGGAGAGCTACGCGAACCTCATCGAGAACCTCGCCGAGTACGGCAAGGACGTCCGCGAGCTGCCGCACGTCATCCAGTACAACAAGCGCGACCTGCCGAACGCGCTGCCGGTCGAGGAGATCGACCGCCAGCTCAACAAGTTCGGCGTGCCGACGTTCGAGGCCGTCGCGTGCACCGGCGAGGGCGTGTTCCCGACGCTGAAGACGCTCGCCGCGATGGTGCTCGAGAGCATCGAGAAGATCGACGGTCGCAACCAGCGCCGTCCGGCGGCCCGCTCGGCGGCAGCGCCGGCCAAGACGGCCGGTGGTGGCGCCGCGACGGCCGTTCCGGCAGCGCCCGCAGCGCGGCCCCGTCAGGCCGCGCCGGCAC
>JBEITC010000257.1:0-5820 GCA_040375075.1 Planctomycetota bacterium
CGCGGGGCGCTGCGCCCGCGCGCCGGCCGGGTTGCGGGGCGCTGTCGTTATCGGCCCCCCACATCCGGGCGGCGTGCCGATCGCCGACCTCGCGTCGCATCTCGGCGTCGACTTCGCCGTCGGCGTGTCCGTCACGGCCGACGCGCTCGGTCGCGCCGTCGTCGCAGCGCCGCTCGTCGGCGTGCCGGCCGGCGCGAGCTTCGGCCTGCAGACGGTGTGGCTCGGCAGCGAGCCGTGCCTCGCGCTCGGGCTGCAAGCGAGCCACGCCGTGCGCGTCGACGTGCTGCCGTAAGCGGCTGCGCGCCGACCTACCACGGCGCGCGACGCGCGGAGGCTCGGCGACCGCGCGAACGCACCCAGCGGACAACACGGTGCCCGCCGCCCGGCGCCGCGCGCGGACAGCGCGCTGGCATCGGACCGCCGCGCGCGACGCGAGCGCGAGCGCCCCACGCCGCCCTGGCGCACGGTAGTCTTCCGCACTCCTCGTCCCGCCGTCCTCGCCGATGGCGTTACTCGCCATGCGCCTGACTCGCCTCAGCACGTCCCTGTTCGGCGGCGCCTCGCTCGCGCTGCTCGCCACCAACGCGCCGTTCTTCGCCGCGCCGACCGAGATCCAGCAACCGGGCACGCAGCCGCTGCAGGCCTTGCTGCAAGCCGCGGTCGTGCAGTGCGACGGCTGCCACGGCACCTACGACCAGGCGGTCGAGCCGGTGCAGAACTGGATGGGCAGCATGGAAGCGCACGCCGGCCGCGATCCGCTGTTCTGGGCGTCGCTCGCGGTCGCCGACGGCGACGTGCCGGGCATGGGCGACTCCTGCATGCGCTGCCACACGCCGCGCGGCTGGCACGAGGGCCGCGCGACCTCGTCGAGCGGTTCGAGCCTGAGCCAGACCTTCGACGGCGACGGCGTCGAGTGCGCGATCTGCCACAACATGGTCAACCCGAACGGACTCGAGTACCCGGGCATGCAGACCGCGCCGTTCCTCGCCAACAACGGCGGCACGCCGCCGGTCGGCTACCACGGCAACGGCATGAAGGTGCTCGCCGGCGACGACGTGCGCCACGGCCCCTACTTCGACTCGGCGTCGGGCCACCCGTTCGCGCAGTCGCAGTTCGTGCGCAGCCCCGAGTTCTGCGGCACGTGCCACGACGCCAGCAACTCCTTCGTCGGCGACCTCGCGCCCGGCAACGGCGCGCAGACGCCGCTCGCGCCAAGTCAGTTCAGCGGCGTGCCCAACGCGCCGGTCGCGCAGAAGGTCCAGTTCAAGAACCCGCCGCACGCGTACGGCGTGTTCATGCGGACCTTCAGCGAACACAAGGCCAGCGACCTGTCGTCGACGCCGATCAGCCAGTACGCGACGCTGCCGGCGGACGTGCAGCGCGGCGCGATCCAGCGCGCGCGCCAGCAGGCGCTGCTCGCCGGGACCAACGGCAACTACGAAGACGGCACGACGCGCTACTTCAACTGCCAGGTCTGCCACATGGAGCCGGTCGTCGGCGAGGGCGCGGCGTTCCAGATCGCGCCGCTGCGCTACGACCTGCCGCTGCACGACCTGACCGGCGGCAACACCTGGGCGCCGCAGGCGATCCAGTGGCTCGACGGCTTCACGCCGAGCAAGCTGCGGTTGGGCCGCAACCTGTCGATCACCGAGGTGCAGGCGATGAACCGCGGCGTCGTGCGCGCGCGCGCGACCCTGCAGCGCGCCACCGCGCTCGACGTCACCGGCAACACGCTGCGCGTCACCAACCTGACCGGCCACAAGCTCGGCACCGGCTTCCCCGAGGGCCGACGCATCTGGATCCGCACGCGCTGGCGCAACGAGCAGAACGCGCTGCTGCGCGAGGACGGCGCCTACGGCTCGTTCACGGCGACCGTGGCCGGCACGAACTACACCGTCAACTCGATCACCGACCCCAACGCGCGCGTCTACGGCGTCGACCAGGGCATCACGCAGGACTGGGCCGCGGAGCTGGTGCAGCAGGGCTCGTCCGCGAACACGCCGCTGCGCTTCGACCGCGCGACCGGCGCGGTGACGATGACGCTGGGCCAGCTGGCCAACGCGGCGCCGGGAACGACGGCGGACACGTTCCACCTCGCGCTCAACAACAAGATCCTGTCCGACAACCGCATCCCGCCGTGGCGCATGCGCCGCGCCGACGCGACGACGCGCAACGCGCTGCCGGAGCCGGCGACGCAGTACGGCAACCCGGCGGCGACCGGCGTCTACGACCACTTCGACGACGTGCCGCTGGCGCCGCCCGCCGGCGCCACGCGCGCCGACGTCGAGCTGCTCTACCAGACCGCGAGCTGGGAGTACGTGCAGTTCCTGCGGCTCGCCAACCCGGGCAACAACCCGTTCCTCAACGCCGTCGGCGTCAACCTCTTCGACGCCTACATGGCGACCGGCCGCAGCGCGCCGGAGGTCATGTCGAACGCGCGCTGGTGCAACCTGCCGGGCACCAACGAGGACCTCGTGCTGAAGACCGCCGTCAACAACGGCGCCTACGACGAGACCTGCGGCAAGGACGTCCGCGTCGGCGACACGATGAAGTTCGAGCTGACCAGCCCCAACGGCACGCACGCGTTCAGCGTCGCCGCGCTGGCGCTGCAGCTGCACGACCCGTGGGCGCCGCCGATCGTGCTCGGCGTCCCCGGCCTGTGGCTCGACCACGCCGACGCGATGCTGACCATCGTCGGCGTGCCGGCGACCGGCTGGAACTTCAGCCTGACGCTGCCGGCGATCGGCCAGCAGCTGCTGCGCTGGCAGGCGCTGGCGATCCCGCTGCTGCCGACGTCGCCGGTCCCGTCCAACGGCCTGTTCGCGCTCAGCCGCGCCTACGACTTCCGCGTGCGCTGAGCGCGCGGCGGCATTGGCGCGACCCGAGCCGAGGCACGGCCGTCCGCAAGCGCGGTCGGTCCCGCGATGGGACACCGGCGAGGAACCTTGCCGACCACCAGGGCTAGCCGCTGTCGGCGACCGGCCGATTGGTTACCCTTGCGCGGGCCCCACTAGAGCCTGCCGCCTCGTTCCACCACCACGTCGATGCGCTTCGCCCTCGCCACCACCGTCTGGGGTTCCGCCTCGTTGGCCCTGCTGCTGACGAACACCCCATCCTTCGCGCCGCCCAACGAGATCCAGCAGCCCGGCACGCAGCCGCTGCAGGCGGCCCTGATGCCCGGCCCCGGCACGTGCGGCGGCTGCCACGGTTACTACGACCAGGCGGTCGAGCCGACGGAGAACTGGATGGGCAGCATGATGGCCCACTCCGGCCGCGACCCGCTGTTCTGGGCCGCGCTCGCCATCGCCGACAGCGACTTCCCCGGCGCCGGCAACTACTGCATCCGCTGCCACTCGCCGCGCGGCTGGCACGAAGGCCGCGCCAACACGACCGACGGCAGCGGCCTCGATCCGACGCAGGACCACGAAGGCATCGAGTGCTCGATCTGCCACAACATGGTCAACCCGGACGGCAGCGAGCACGCCGGCGTCCAGTCCGCGCCGTACGTCGCCAACACCGGCGGCGCCTCGCCTGAGGGCTTCTACGGCAGCGGCATGCGCGTGCTCGCCGGCAACAGCACGCGCTACGGCCCGTACAACAACGCCACCGCCGGCCACGCGTGGGCGCAGTCGGCCTTCCACCGCAGCTCGGCGTTCTGCGGCACGTGCCACGAGGTCAGCAACCCGCTGACCGGCGACCTCGCCGCCAACAACGGCGCGCCGATCCCCCTGCCCGCCGGCAAGTTCGGCGGCGCGCTGGGCTCGCCGCTCGCCGGCAAGGCCGCGTTCCAGAACCCGCCGTACAAGTACGGCGTCGTCGAGCGCACCTACAGCGAGCACGTCGCCAGCGACCTGTCGACCACGCCGGTGAGCGCGTACGCGACGCTGCCCGCCGACATCCAGCGCGGCGCGATCAAGCGCGTGCGCGACCAGGCGCTGCTCGCCGGCCAGAACGGCAACCACGAGGACGGCACGACGCGCTTCTTCACCTGCCAGAGCTGCCACATGGAGCCGGTCGTCGGCGAAGGCGCGGCGTTCGGCATCGCGCCGCTGCGCTACGACCTGCCGCTGCACGACCTGACCGGCGGCAACACCTGGGCGCCGCAGGCGATCCAGTGGCTCGACGGCCAGACGCCGAGCCTGCTGCGCCTGGGCCAGGGCCTGAGCCCGACGCAGACCGCGGCGATGAACCGCGGCGTGCTGCGCGCCCGCGCCTCGCTGCAGCGCGCCGCCGCGCTCGACATCACCGGCAACACGCTGCGCGTCACCAACCTGACCGGCCACAAGCTGATCACCGGCTACGCCGAGGGCCGTCGCATGTGGCTGCGCACGACGTGGCGCGACGAGCAGAACAACGTGCTGCGCACCGACGGCTCGTACAGCCCGATCACGACCAACGTGCAGGGCGCCAACTACACGGTCAGCACGATCACCGACCCCAACGCGCGCGTCTACGAGACCAAGCTCGGCATCACGCAGGACTGGGCGCTGCAGCTGCTGCTGATGGGCGTGTCGCCGACGCTGCCGATCGCGTTCGACCGGGTCACGGGCCAGCCGACCATGACGCTGGCGCAGCTGGCGTCGCAGCCGAGCGGCAGCGTGCACGAGAGCTTCCACTTCGTGCTCAACAACACGACGCTGAGCGACAACCGCATCCCGCCGTGGCGCATGCGCCGCGCCGACGCGACGGTGCGCAACGCGCTGCCCGAGCCGGCGACGCAGTACGGCAACCCGGCGGCGAACGGCGTCTACGAGCACTTCGACGACGTGACCCTCGCGCCGCCCGCGGGCGCGACGCGCGCCGACGTCGAGCTGCTCTACCAGACGTCGAGCTGGGAGTACGTGCAGTTCCTGCGGCTCGCCAACCCGGGCACCAGCCCGTTCCTGGCCACGGCCGGCGTCGACGTCTTCAACGCCTACCAAGCGACCGGCGGCAGCGCGCCGGAGGTCATGTCGAACGCGCGCTGGTGCAACCTGCCGGGCACCAACGAGGACCTCGTGCTGAAGACCGCCGTCAACAACGGCGCCTACGACGAGACCTGCGGCAAGGACGTGCGCGTCGGCGACACGATGAAGTTCGAGCTGACCAGCCCCAACGGCACGCACGCGTTCAGCGTCGCCGCGCTGGCGCTGCAGCTGCACGACCCGTGGGCGCCACCGGTCGTGATCGGCGTCCCCGGCCTGTGGCTCGACCACGCCGACGCGATGCTGACCATCGTCGGCGTGCCGGCGACCGGCTGGAACTTCAGCCTCACGCTGCCGGCGATCGGCCAGGAGTTCCTGCGCTGGCAGGCGCTGGCGATCCCGCTGCTGCCGACGTCGCCGACGCCGGCGAACGGCCTGTTCATGCTGAGCAGGGCGTACGACTTCCGCGTGATGTGACGCCGCGGCGCCGGCGGGCGGCCTGCGTGGCCGCCCGCGCCCGCCAGCTCGCCGTCACAGGATGTCGAGCACGCCGGTCGCGCCGTTGCTGAGCGTGTCGGCCGGCATGCCGTAGTTGGCGTCGCGCGAGAGCGGCAGGTTCCACGGCAGCGCGAAGCGCTCGCAGATGCCGCCCAGCGCCGCCGCCGCGAACGCGCGGCCGAGCTTGGTCTGCGCCTCGTCCTTGGTGAGCGCGACGAGCAGCGGGATGGCGCGGCGGTCGCCGATCTGGCCGATCGCGTTGGCGAGCGCGGCGAGCACGGCGACGCTCTCGCTGCGCTCGATCATCGCGACGAGCTTCTGGTTGGCCTCGACGTCGCCGAGCCGGCCGAGTGCAGCGCCGCGGTGCTGCGGTCGAAGAGGTCGGAAGGGCGTCGGGTCGGGCACGAGGGTGATGCCG
>JBEITC010000447.1:0-3395 GCA_040375075.1 Planctomycetota bacterium
CGGCGGCGGCGCGGAGCCGGCGGCGGCGGCAACTCGGGAGGCGGCGAGTGAGACTGCGGCTGACGGCGCTGGCGCTGCTGGTCGCAGCCTGCGCCGCCGGCCGAAACGGCGCGCGCGACGTCACCGGCGCGGCGCTCGACCTGCAGACGGTCGAACCCGGGACGGTCCGCGTCCTGGTGTTCACCAGCCACGAGTGCCCCATCGCCAACGCCTACGCGCCGACGCTGCGCGCGCTGGCAGAGCGTTTCCGGGGCGCGCCGGTCGAGTGGATCGTCGTGCACGTCGACCCCGACCTGACGGCGACGGCCGCGGCCAACCACGCGACCGACTACGAACTGCCGGGCCGCATCGCCCTCGAGCCCACGCAGGCCACGGCGCGCGCGCTCGGCGTGGCACGCACCCCCGAAGCGGCCGTGCTGACTGCCACCGGCGCCTGCTACGTCGGGCGCATCGACGACCAGTGGCGCGCCCTCGGTGCCCGCAGCGCATCCGCCAGCCGCCAGGACCTCGGCGACGCCATCGCCGCAGCGCTCGCAGGACGGGCGCCGGCCAACGCCCGCCAGCCCGGCGTTGGCTGCCTGCTACCCGAAGTCGGCAGCCGCTGACCCGCCGGTTTGCGAATCCCTAGGATCGACACGTGTTCTCGTGGTCGGGTGAATGATCCGACTTTTCGCTAGCGATGGGTTGCGGCACGCCGCGAGACCCCATATCTAGTGGCACCCTGCGCGGCGGTTACCGCTCGTTCCATGCCGCTCCGGACGTCCATCCGGGGCACGAAAGGGAGCTGTTCTCGCAGGCTCGGCTGTCGGCCGAGCGCGTTCTCTGCAACTTCGGTCGGTGTCGGCTGTTGCCCGCAAGGCAGCGGCCATGCATGCGCCTGGGAGCACCCCATCGGCACGCCCACCAACCAACCCGCTCCCTCACCGGTCCTCGCCTCGTTCCGGTCCGACACACTGTCCATGCAGCTCGTCTGCTTTGAGGGTCGCCAGCGGGTTTCGGTTGCGGCAGCCGGGTTGCCCACCCAGGTTCCCATTGTGGTTCCCCATCGGGAGGGTGACCGCGCCCTGCGCGGCAGCATGCTCCAGGCAAGGCTCTCGTCGAGTCCTGCCGCACCGTCCGGTTTGGAACGCTGTCGCTGCTTCGTCGCGTCCCCGCGCGCAGCAGTGACACCGCGTCGTAAGGTCGGAGCCCTTGGTCGGGGCCCCCGGTCGGGCGCGGCGGTCAGGCGGTCAAGCAAGTTCCGGTGGCAGCGCCACCGCGTCGAGGAGGAAGTCAGGTGAAGGTCAATCGTCGGTTCACGGTCAAGGGCAAGTCTCCGTACGAGGGCATCCCGTTCAGCAAGCGGAGCTCCGAGATCCGCAACACGAACGGATCGCTGGTGTTCGAGGCGCGCGACATCGAGGTCCCAGCACACTGGAGCCAGGTCGCCGTCGACATCCTGGCGCAGAAGTACTTCCGCAAGGCCGGCGTGCCGCAGAAGGGCGACGACGGCAGCAAGATCCAGGTCGACGACGCCGGCAACCCGGTGCTCGGCGGCGAGAAGGACGCGCGGCAGGTGTTCCACCGCCTCGCCGGCTGCTGGCGCCACTGGGGCGAGGAGTACGGCTACTTCGACAGCACCGACGACGCGCAGTCCTTCGAGGACGAGCTCAGCCACATGCTCGCCGCGCAGCACGCGGCGCCGAACTCGCCGCAGTGGTTCAACACCGGCCTGCACTACGCCTACGGCATCACCGGCCCGGCACAGGGCCACTGGTTCGTCGATCCGGCGAGCGAGGGCTCGACGCCCAAGGTGATGAAGAGCCGCAACGCCTACGAGCGTCCGCAGCCGCACGCCTGCTTCATCCAGTCCGTGTCGGACGACCTCGTCAACGAGGGCGGCATCATGGACCTGTGGACGCGCGAGGCGCGCCTCTTCAAGTACGGCTCGGGCACCGGCAGCAACTTCTCGCAACTCCGCGGCGAGAACGAGCGCCTGTCGGGCGGCGGCAAGAGCTCCGGCCTGATGAGCTTCCTCAAGATCGGCGACCGCGCCGCCGGCGCCATCCAGTCGGGCGGCACCACGCGCCGCGCCGCCAAGATGGTCTGCCTCGACCTCGATCACCCGGACGTCGAGACGTTCGTGTCGTGGAAGGTCCACGAGGAGGAGAAGGTCGCCGCGCTGGTTTCGGGCAGCAAGCTGATCCGCCGCAACCTCAACTCGGTGATCAACGCCTGCCACGTCACCGACGAGACCGGCGCCGAGAAGGTCATCACCACGCCGCGCGAGAACGCGCGCCTGCGCGCCGCGCTGGGCGAAGCCCGCGCCGCCTGCATCCCGGAGAGCTACCTGCAGCGCGCGCTGCAGCTCGCCGGCCAGGGCCTGAAGGCCATCGAGCTGCCCGAGTACTCGACCGACTGGGACGGCGAGGCCTACGCCACCGTCTCCGGCCAGAACTCGAACAACTCGGTCCGCATCCCGAACGAGTTCTTCCGCGCGGTCGACGAAGGCGGCAAGTGGCGCCTGATCCGCCGCACCGACCACGGCGTGGCGAAGGAGATCGACGCCCGCGAACTGTGGGACAAGGTCGCCTACGCCGCCTGGGCGTGCGCCGACCCGGGCGTGCAGTACGACACGACGATCAACGAGTGGCACACGTGCCCGACGGACGGCCGCATCAACGCGAGCAATCCGTGCAGCGAGTACATGTTCCTCGACGACACGGCCTGCAACCTGGCGTCGATCAACCTGCAGAAGTTCCTGTTCGAGGACGGCACCTTCGACCTCGAGGGCTACAAGCACGCCGCCCGTCTCTGGACGATCGTGCTCGAGATCTCGGTGCTGATGGCGGGCTTCCCGAGCAAGGAGATCGCCCAGCGGAGCTACGAGTTCCGCACGCTCGGCCTCGGCTACGCCAACCTCGGCACGATCCTGATGCGCCTGGGCATCCCCTACGCGTCGCCCAAGGCGTACGCGCTGGCCGGCGCCCTGTCGGCGATCCTCTGCGGCGAGTCCTACGCGACCTCGGCCGAGATGGCCAAGGAGCTCGGCTCGTTCCCGCTGTACGAGCGCAACAAGGAGCCGATGCTGCGGGTCATCCGCAACCACCGCCGCGCCGCCTACAACGCCTCGGCCTCGGAGTACGAGGGCCTGAGCGTGACGCCGATCGGCATCGACCCGCAGATCTGCCCGGCCAACCTGCTCGAGTCGGCGCGCGAGTGCTGGGACCGCGCGCTCGCGCTCGGCGAGAAGCACGGCTACCGCAACGCGCAGGTCACCTGCATCGCGCCCACCGGCACGATCGGCCTGCTGATGGACTGCGACACGACCGGCGTCGAGCCGGACTTCGCGCTCGTCAAGTTCAAGAAGCTCGCGGGCGGCGGCTACTTCAAGATCGCCAACCAGAGCATCGCCC